>JADLHM010000047.1 GCA_020848745.1 Deltaproteobacteria bacterium
GAACTCGACCTGCAGCGCCCGCGGCAGCGCGAGCCCGTAGTCGCGCTCCAGGAGATACGCGACCCCGCCCTTCCCGGACTGGCTGTTGACGCGGATCACGGCTTCGTAGCTGCGGCCGACGTCGGCGGGATCGATCGGCAGGTACGGGACCTCCCAGATGCCGGAGCCGCTCGCGCGCTGCGCGGCCAGTCCCTTGTTGATGGCGTCCTGGTGCGAGCCCGAGAACGCCGTGTAGACGAGCGTCCCGGCGTAGGGGTGGCGCGGGTGCACGGGCAGGCGGTTGCAGTGCTCGGCGACCGCCACCAGCGCGTCGATGTCGGAGACGTCGAGCCTCGGATCGACGCCTTGCGAGACCAGGTTCATCGCCAGCGTCACGACGTCGACGTTGCCGGTCCGCTCGCCGTTGCCGAACAGCGTGCCCTCGACCCGATCCGCTCCCGCCATCACGGCAAGCTCCGCCGCGGCGACCGCGCAGCCGCGGTCGTTGTGGGGATGGACGCTCAGGACGATGGCGTCGCGGCGGGTGACGCGGCGGCCGAACCATTCGATCATGTCGGCGTAGACGTTCGGGGTCGACATCTCGACCGTCGCGGGCAGGTTGAGAATGATCGGGCGCTCGGGCGTCGGTTGCCAGAGGTCCATCACGCGCTCGCAGATCTCGATCGCGAAATCGAGCTCGGTGCCGGTGAAGCTCTCGGGCGAGTACTCGAAGCGGACGTCGGTCGCGGGCATCGTCGCCGCCAGCTCGCGCGCGACCCGCGTGCCCTCGGCCGCGACGTCGACGATGCCCGCACGGTCGAGCCCGAAGACGACCCGCCGCTGCAGGGTCGAGGTGGAGTTGTAGAGGTGGACGATCGCGCGGCGCGCGCCGCGGATCGACTCGAAGGTGCGGCGGATCAGTGGCTCGCGGGCCTGGGTCAGCACCTGGATCGTGACGTCCTCGGGGATCGCGTCGGCCTCGATCAGCCAGCGCACGAAGTCGAAGTCGGGTTGCGAGGCGCTCGGGAAGCCGACTTCGATCTCCTTGAATCCCATCGCGACCAGGGCCTCGAACATGCGCCGCTTGCGCTCCGGACCCATCGGCTCGACGAGCGCCTGGTTGCCGTCGCGGAGGTCGACGCTGCACCAGAGCGGCGCCCGCGTGATGGTGCGATTCGGCCAGGTGCGGTCCGGAATGTCGACCGGCGTGAACGGTCGGTACTTGTCGACCGGCATCGGTCGCTTCGTTGGGATGGGCTGCGTCTTCATCTCGTCGTCCTCCGGGTTCGTCCACCGCTGTGGCGGGCCGGGTCGAGGGATGAAGCGCGGATGCCAGAAACGAAAAACCCCCTCCGGCCGGGCAGCGGGAGAGGGTTTGCAGAGACGCGCGTTCTAACGCGGGCTCAAGGCTCCACCGCCACGGGCTCGACTAGCCCTAGGAGTAGGCCGAGAAGCAGCGTGTGCGCTCGCGACGTCATGGTGCGTCCTTCTTATGCGAGCCGCGCGCGCGGGGTCAAGTAGCTACTCGTCGCGGCGCGCGCGAAACGGCCGGTCGCTATGGTCCTGCCACTCGAGAAGGAGGCCCATGCCATGACCAGGACCGTCGTTGCGTCGCTCGCCGTGCTGCTGCTCGTCTCCGCTCCGGCCGCCGCCAAGAAGACCGAGCCTCGCCGGCGTTTGTCGTCGCGCATCGCCGCGGAAACGTTGCAGCCCGGGAGCCCGTTCGACTGCGACACCCCGCGCGGCAGCGCCTGGTTCGGGTCGACCGCGCGCTGCCTCGCCGAGCTCTGCCGCGGCCGCAACGTCACCAACGCCGCGGTGGTCGGCGGCGACGGCCGGCTGCGCGCGAATCCGTGCGTGCGGCGCATCGACGACCGCCGCTGAGCAGCCGATCGGTCTCGGGTCTGGTGCCGTGCCATGCGCCGCGCTAGCGTTCGTCGGATGCACCACTACTCGTATCGAGAGTACCTCGCCCTCGAAGAAATCAGCAACGTCAAGCACGAGTTTCTCGACGGCGAGATCTACGCCATGACCGGCAGCTCGGTGATGCACGCCGGGCTCACGGCTGTCGTCTCGGGCATGCTGCTCCAACAGCTCCGGTACGGACCCTGCCGCGTCTTCAGCTCGGATCTGCGGGTTCGCGTATTGGCCACGGGGCTCGCCACGTATCCCGACGTGAGCATCATTTGCGGCGAGCCCGAGCTCGATCCCGAGAGCAAGCACACGATCACGAATCCGCGCGTCGTCGTCGAGGTGTCGAGCAAATCGACCGAGCGATACGACCGCGGTCTCAAGCTGCAACACTACCAGAAGATCCCGACGCTCGGTGCCGTCGTGCTCGTCTCGCAACGTGCGCAACGCATCGAGGTGTGGTCGCGCGGACCCGACGACGCGTGGACGAGCCGCGTGAGCGGACCGGGCGAGGTCGCGGACATCCCCGCCATCGAGTGCACGCTCCGCGTCGACGAGGTCTATCGCTAGCCCCGACACGCGCTCATTCGCGAAGCGCGCTGCCGAGCGCGATGGGTCCCGGATAGGCGAAGAGCGCGGGGGCTAGATCGTTCGCACCCGCTCGAGCACGCGTAGGAGCTCGCGGTTGAACACGTCGGGGTGCTCGGGGTGCATGAAGTGCCCGCCCGGCATGCCCGACGATCACCGCAGGCGTGCCACCCAGGGCGTCGACGAGCGCGAGCAGGTCCCGCCCGAGCGTGTCGGAGTCGTAGGCCTCGGTCGGCGGCACGTCGGTCGGCGCGTAGCCGCGTGTGAAGACGGCGACCGCGCGGAACCCCGCGGCGGCGAGCCCGGGGCGCGTCGCGTCCCACGAGTGGGCGGTGTCGGGGAAGCCGTGCACGAGCAGCACGAGCGGCCCCGTACCGGACTCGAGGTAGCCGAAGCGCAGGCCGTTGGCCGTGACGAAGCGCACGTCGTCGTCCATGGCTCCGGCTCGTAGATGCGCCGCCGAGCCGCGGCAGGTCGTCGCGGTCGTTGCAACGCGCCGCGGCCGCCCGCATCATGCCCGCGATGTCGTTCTTCCTCGTCGAGGTCTCCGAAGAAGAGATCCGCCGCGAGCGCCAGAAGGCACGCGATCTCCGCGCGACCCAGTGGTGGAAGCGCAAGCGCGCTGCCGGGATCTGCCAGCACTGCGGCGGCAAGTTCGCGGCCGAGGATCTCACGATGGACCATCTCGTGCCGATCGTCCGCGGCGGCAAGTCGACGAAGGGAAACGTCGTGCCGAGCTGCAAGCCGTGCAACACGGCGCGCAAGCACGACCTCCCATTCTGACGACGCTCTGACGAGCGCCGCCGCCGCTCGGACACGCGGGCGCGAGCCCCGTCTCAGCCGGCGCCGCCGTACGCGTCGATCATCCCGTAGCGGCGATACGCCCCGAAGAAGCCGTGCTCGTGGAGACCGTAGCCGACGGCGCCGTCGCTCGCCTCGAAGCGCGCGACGTGGTCGATGACGCCGTACTGTCCGAAGGACGCGATCTCGGCGACCGGCTTCACGAAGCCCTGCACGACCAGCGGTCCCTGGTACATGCCGTGGCGCCAGTCCTGCTCCATGCCGTAGCCGGTGCCGACGGTGAGGAAGCACGACGTGAGGAGGGTCGCGCGTACGTCGAAGGCGCCTCCCGGCGCGTGCGGAAACGACAGCAGCGACGATTCGATCATGCGCGTGCCGGGCGTCAGCACGTGGCGGTGCTCGGGGCGTCCGAGGTGCTGCGGGCGCTTCGCGGGATCGGCCCAGATGCGGACCGCTTCCTCGAGCGGGCGCTCGCCGTCGTCGGTCTCGTTCAGGATGTAGAGGATGGAGTAGTCGCGAAACTGCATCGGCGAGTAGTTCCACATGCCCGACATCTGGCCCTCCGCCTGGCGGATGCCGGGGTGCTCGGGCTCGCCGACGGGGCGGACGCCCCACGAGCGGTCGCGCGTGCCCCACCAGCGGTCGGGGGTGGCTGCGAAGGTCTCGCCGCCGATCGTGAGCGTGCCGGTCCAGCAGCCGGTCTGCGCGAAGCGCTTCGAGTCGAACAGCACGCGGCCGTACTTCCGGATGAAGTGCTGCGGCTCCTCGAAGGCCGGGACCGCCCCTTCCCAGGTGAGGTCGAAGGCGAGCGAGTGCTCGCTCGGCTCGAGGATCACCCGGACGCGCTTCAAGCCCTCGAGCACCTCGACGCGGAAGGGTCCGACGCTCGTGTCCATGCGGTCGCCGAGCTCGCGCGACGCGCGCACCACGTGGTGCTGGTCGCCGCGCCGCGCGCAGGCGAACGCGTCCTGCACGCCGAGGTTCGGGTACTGCCCCATCCCCATCACGAGGAAGAGCTCGTCGCTCGAGCCGTGCAGGTTGAAGTAGTAGCGATCGTAGAAATTGCGGTCGCTGGTGCCGACGTTGCGGATCACGTCGGCGATCTGGTGCAGCGGGTAGTCGTCCATCCGGGAGAGCATGGCGGCGGTCCTAGCCCGCATTTCTCACCAGGTCCACGTCGCGAGAGGGCCACGCGTGCGTGCACCCGGCGCGGCGACTGTGATAGCAGGCCCCGTCATGCCGATCCCGCAGGCCCGCGACGTCGACGCCACCCGCGGAGCGCTCGGCGCCTGGCTCGCCCGCAAGCTGCCGGCTGCGGCCGACGTCGCGATCGGCGAGGTCGGTCTCCCGAGCGGGAGCGGCTTCTCGAACGAGACGCTGCTGATCGAGGCGTCATGGCGCGAGGACGGCGCCCCCGTGAGCGCCCGCCTGGTCGCGCGCGTGAGGCCGACCGCCTACGCCATCTTCCCCGAGTACGACCTCCACCGGCAGTACCGGACGATGGAGCTGCTCGCGCCGAGCGGCGTCCCGGTGCCGCGCATGCGCTGGTACGAGGAGGATGCGAGCGTCCTCGGTCAGCCGTTCTACGTGATGGACCGCGTCGACGGCGTGATCCCCGCGGATCATCCGCCGTTCGCGACGAGCGGCTGGCTTTTCGATGCGCCGCCCGACCAGCAACGCGTGCTCGCCCGCTCCGCGCTCGCGGTCCTCGCCGACCTGCACCGCCTCGACTGGCGCGCCCTCGGCTTCGAGTTCCTCGCGCGTCCCGAGTACGGCGCGACTCCGTTCGAGCAGCAGCTCGGCTACTACGCGATGATGCTGCGCTGGGCCGCCGCCGGCCGCGCGATGCCGGTCGTCGACGCGACGCTCGCGTGGCTCCAGGGGCGCCGTCCGGAGGACGAGCCCGCCCCGAGCCTCACCTGGGGCGACGCCCGCATCGGCAACATGATCTTCCGCGATTTCCGTCCGGTCGCCGTGCTCGACTGGGAGATGGCGACGCTCGGTCCGGGCGAGGTGGACCTGGCGTGGTGGCTCGTCCTCGACCGCTACCACACGGAAGGCGTCGGCGCCGCGCCGCTTCCCGGTTTTCCGTCGCGCGCCGAGGTCATCGCGCAGTGGGAGGAGGGCGTCGGGCGCCGCGCGCGCGATCTCTTCTATTACGAGGTGTGGGGCGCGTTCCGTTTCGCGCTCGTGCTCATCCGGATCGCCGACCAGATGACCGAGTACGGCATCATGCCCGAGGGCTCCGGCTTCGAGCGCAACAATCCGGCGACGCAGATGCTCGCGAAGATGCTGGAGCTGCCGCCGCCGGCGTGAGTGGCCGGGTGGGCGGCTCCGTTTCGTTTCGGCCGGGATGGCCGCCGTCCGGGTTCAGCGCCGGCGGACGCGGTTCGCCGTCTCCCACACCGTCTCGAGCGCGCCCGACTCGCCGAGGAGCTCGTCCGGGTTGCGCTTGTCGATGTGGCCGATGAGCCCGCGGTAGACGCCGTAGCCGATCAGCTCGCGCAGACGCGGCGAGAAGCCGCGCGCGATCTCGCGCGGGATGCCGAGCTGCTGGTTTTCTTGTTGGCGCACCCAGCCCGCGCAGTAGTTCATCGCGATGCCGATGCGGACCGCGCCGCTCCGGTTGGCGCCGCCGCCGTGCCAGAGGCTGCCGTGCCAGACGAGCACGCTGCCGCGCCGCATGGCCGCCGGGATCGACGGGTGCTCCGAGCCGTACACGGGGCTGTGGTCGCGTCGGTGCGAGCCGGGGATGATGCGCGTGGCGCCGTTCTCCGCGGTGAACTCCGTGAGCGCCCACATCGTGTTGCAGACGGTCGCCACGTGCGGCTTCGGCAGCGGCAGGAGCTGGTCGTCGGCGTGGATCGGCTGCGCGATCTCGCCCGGGTGGATCGCGATCGACGAGAGCGACGACACCAGACATCCCGAGTCGAGCACGCCCTCGACGACGGGGAGCACGCGCGGGTGCACCGGGATCGCCTCGAAGGCCGGTCCGTGGACGAGCAGGTTGTAGACGCGCTTGGTCCGGCGGCCCTCGAAGTCGTTGCTCGCGAAGGCGACGGCAAGCGCGCGCTCGAGGTCGTCGAGCGTGGCGACCAGGGTGTCGGCCTCGCCGGTCGAGAGGACGTCCTCGACGACCGTGTAGCCGTCGCGCTCGATACGGGCGAGATGCTCGGCGGTATCGGTCATGCGGGCGTCTTACTAACGTCGGGCGTGGCGCGTCCATCCGGGGTGCGCCGCGTCCGTGCTTGCCTCGCGCGGCGACGACTGCTTTGAAAGCGCCTCCGCGGAGGAGGTCACACCATGAAACAGCTGCCGCTCGCCCACGTGCACTCCGGCAAGGTGCGCGACATCTACGCCGTCGGCGACGACACGTTGCTCATGGTGACGAGCGACCGCCTGTCGGCGTTCGACGTCGTGATGGTCGAGCCCATTCCGAACAAGGGCCGCGTGCTGACCGCGATGACGGCGTTCTGGTTCGAACTCTTCGAGGGCATGGTCGGGAGCCACCTCCTCTCGACCGATCTCGCCGATCTGCCGCCGGAGGTGCGCGGAGAGGAGGATCTCGCCGGCCGCGTGATGCTTTGCCGGCGCGCGGAGATGCTGCCGGTCGAGTGCATCGTGCGCGGCTACATCACCGGCTCGGCGTGGAAGGAGTACAAGAAGAGCGGGACGATGCACGGCGCGAAGCTCCCCGCGGGGCTCCTCGAGTCGTCAGAGCTTCCCGAGCCGGTCTTCACGCCGTCGACGAAGGCCGCGGTCGGCGATCACGACGAGAACATCTCGTTCGGGGCAGCCGTCGACCTCGTGGGCCTGGCGCTCGCGACGCGGCTCCGCGACGTGAGCCTCGCGCTCTACTCGCGCGGCGCCGCGTGGGCGCGCGAGCGCGGCATCATCATCGCCGACACCAAGTTCGAGCTCGGGCGCATCCCGGGGACCGGCGAGCTCGTGCTGTGCGACGAGGTGCTGACGCCCGACTCCTCGCGCTTCTGGCCGGTGGCCGAGTGGACGCCCGGGAAGACGCCGCCGTCCTTCGACAAGCAGCCGGTGCGCGACTATCTGGAGACGCTCGACTGGAACAAGACGCCGCCGCCGCCGCCTCTGCCCCGAGCGGTCGTCGACGCCACGAGCACGCGCTACGTCGAGGCCTACGAGCGCATCACCGGCCGGCGCTTCGCCGATTGGCCCGGCGTGCGCTGACGGCGGCGTTCGGGCACGCCCGACGGGCCACTCGCGGAGCCGGAGCGCTTCGGCGGCGGAGGCCGGTGGATGCGCGCGTGGCGGGCAATCGTGGTAGATCCCGGCCATGCCCGACCGCATCGTCGTTCGCGGGGCGCGCGAGCACAATCTCCAGAACGTCGACGTCGAGATCCCGCGCGAGAAGCTCGTCGTCGTGACCGGGCTCTCCGGCTCGGGCAAGTCGTCGCTCGCGTTCGACACGCTCTACGCCGAGGGGCAGCGCCGCTACGTCGAGTCGCTCTCGGCGTACGCTCGGCAATTCCTCGAGCAGATGGAGAAGCCCGACGTCGATCAGATCGAGGGCCTGTCGCCGGCGATCGCGATCGAGCAGAAGACGGCGAGCAAGAACCCGCGCTCGACGGTCGCGACCGTCACCGAGATCCACGATTATCTACGCCTGCTGTACGCGCGGTGCGGTCGCGCCCATTGCCCGCAATGCGGCCGGCCGATCGCGTCGCAGACGGTGCAGCAGGTCGTCGACCGCCTGCTCGCGCTCCCCGAGAAGACGCGGATCAATCTCTACGCGCCGGTCGTGCGTGGGCGGAAGGGTGAGCACCGGCGCGAGCTGCGGGAGCTCCGCCAGGCGGGCTTCGTGCGCGTGCGCGTCGACGGCGAGCTCCGGGAGCTCGCGGACGACATCGTGCTCCCGAAGACCGTCGCGCACACGATCGAGGTGCTGGTCGACCGGCTCACCGTCCGCGCCGGTCTCGAGAAGCGGCTCGCCGACTCGCTCGAGACGGCGTTCGCGCGCGGCGACGAGATCGCGCGTGTCGAGCGCCTCGCCGAGGACGGCGGCGTCGCCGAGGAGATGCTCTTCAGCCGCCGCTTCGCGTGCGTCGAGTGCGGGACGTCGCTACCCGAGATGAGCCCGCGCATGTTCTCGTTCAACAGCCCGCAGGGCGCGTGCCCGGCCTGCAACGGCCTCGGCGTGAGCCGGTACTTCGACCCCGACCTCATCATCCCCGACGTACGGAAGAGCCTCGCGGCCGGCGCGGTCGCCACCGTCGACCGCAAGACCGCCGCCCAGCTTGGCAGCGTGTTCGCGGCGCTCGGCGCGCGCTACGGGTTCCAGCTCGCGACGCCGTGGGACGAGCTCTCCCCGGCCGCGCGCAAGGTCGTGCTCGAGGGTACGGGCGGCAAGGAGCTCGAGATCGCGTACCGCAAGGACGGCAGGCACCACACCTTCGCGCGGGCGTGGGAAGGCCTGGTCGCGTTCTTGCAACGGCGCTACGAGGCGACGGAGTCGCCGTGGCTGCGCGACGAGCTCGAGAGCCTCATGAGCTCGCGGCCCTGCGCCGCGTGCGGCGGCGGCCGTCTTCGCCGGGAGAGCCTCGCGGTCAGGGTCGGAGGC
The DNA here is from genome assembly GCA_020848745.1 of Deltaproteobacteria bacterium. Classification (NCBI taxonomy): domain Bacteria; kingdom Pseudomonadati; phylum Myxococcota; class Myxococcia; species Deltaproteobacteria bacterium. Next base: position 8,870 of record JADLHM010000047.1, read on the forward strand.
AGGACGATCGCCGAGGTTTCGCGGCTCTCGGTCGGCGAGGCGGGCGCGTTCTTCGGCGCGATCGACCTCTCGCCGCATGAGCGTGAGATCGCCCGGCTCCTCTTGAAGGAGATCCGCGACCGCCTCGGCTTCCTGCAGCAGGTCGGGCTCGCGTACCTGACGCTCGACCGCACGAGCGCGACCCTGTCCGGAGGCGAAGGGCAACGCATACGCCTCGCGACCCAGATCGGGTCGAGCCTCTCGGGCGTGCTCTACATCCTCGACGAGCCGTCGATCGGCCTCCACCAGCGCGACAACACGCGGCTGCTGGCCACCCTGCGGCGCCTGCGCGACCTCGGCAACACGGTGCTCGTCGTCGAGCACGATCGCGACACGATGCTCGCTGCCGATCACGTGATCGACATGGGGCCGGGCGCGGGTCGGCAGGGCGGGACGATCGTCGCGGCCGGGCCGCCGGCCGAGGTGATGGCGAATCCGCGCTCGCTCACGGGCCGCTATCTCGCCGGCGCCGTGACGATCCCGACGCCGGGGAAGCGTCGCGCCGGCTCCGGCTGGAACCTCGTGATCCGGGGCGCCCGCGAGCACAACCTGAGGAACGTCACGGTCGAGATCCCGCTCGGCACGATCACGTGCGTGACGGGCGTCTCGGGCTCCGGAAAGAGCTCACTCGTGATCGACACGCTCTACCGGGCGCTCGCCCAGAAGCTGAACGGCAGCCGCGAGCGCGCCGGCGCCTACGACGAGCTCGAGGGGTGGCAGCTCCTCGACAAGGTGATCGACATCGACCAGGCGCCGATCGGCCGGACGCCGCGCTCGAACCCGGCGACCTACACGGGACTCTTCACCCACGTCCGCGAGGTGTTCGCGCAGCTCCCGGAGGCGCGGGCGCGCGGCTACGATCCGGGACGCTTCTCGTTCAACGTGAAGGGCGGTCGCTGCGAGGCCTGCAAGGGCGACGGCGTGCTGCGCATCGAGATGCACTTCCTGCCGGACGTCTTCGTGACCTGCGACGTCTGCAAGGGGCGCCGCTACGCCCGCGAGACGCTCGAGGTCCTCTATCGAGGGAAAAGCATCGCCGACGTCCTCGACCTGACGGTCGCCGAGGCCCTCGACTTCCTCTCCGCCTTCCAGCCGATCCGCACGAAGCTCGCCACCCTGCACGACGTCGGTCTCGACTACGTGCACCTCGGGCAATCGGCGACGACGCTCTCCGGGGGCGAAGCCCAGCGCATCAAGCTCGCACGCGAGCTCGCCCGTCGCGCCACCGGGCGCACCCTCTACATCCTCGACGAGCCGACGACCGGCCTCCACTTCGAGGACGTCCGCCGACTTCTCGCGGTGCTCGAGCGCCTGGCCGACCAGGGCAACACCGTGGTCGTGATCGAGCACAACCTCGACGTCGTCCGGACCGCCGACCGGGTCGTCGACCTCGGCCCCGAGGGAGGCAGCGGTGGCGGCGAGGTGGTGGCCGTCGGGACCCCGGAGCAGGTGGCGGCCGTGGCCGCGTCGCATACCGGCCGGTACCTCGATGACGCCCTGCGGCAGACACCCCCTGAACGGCAGCAACCTCAGATGGTTGGTTGACACTTCGCGGGACGGTTTATAAGAGACTGCTCAGCTCTGAATTGGGTAGATTTACCTGGAACCCCGCGCGGTATCTCGGGTAATCGGAGGGTCAGTCGAATGAGCAGCACCTCGAACGGCAGGACGATGCGTCGCGTCTACATGGACAACCACGCCACTACTCAGGTGGATCCGCGGGTGGTCGAGGCGATGCTGCCGTGTTTCACAGAAAGGTACGGCAACTCGGGCAGCCGCAACCACGCCTTCGGATGGGAGGCGGAAGCGCTCGTCGACGAGGCGCGGGAGCAGGTCGCCAGGGTGATCGGCGCGAAGGCGAAGGAGATCATCTTCACGAGCGGCGCCACCGAATCCGACAACCTCGCGCTCAAGGGCGTCGTCGAGTTCTACAAGGAGAAGGGCAACCACATCATCACCGCCACCACCGAGCACAAGGCCATCCTCGACACCTGCAAGGCGCTCGAGCGCAAGGGTCTGGCGACGGTGACGTATCTTCCGGTCGACGAGCTCGGCCTGATCGACCTCGACGAGCTCCGCAGCGCCATCACCGACGAGACGGTCCTGATCTCGATCATGCACGCCAACAACGAGATCGGGACGATCCAGCCGGTTCATGAGATCGGGAAGATCGCCAAGGAGCGCGGCGTGCTCTTCCACACCGACGCCACCCAGGGCGCCGGCAAGATTCCGGTCGACGTCGAGGCGATGGGCATCGACCTGCTCTCGATGTCGGCGCACAAGATCTACGGTCCGAAGGGCGTCGGCGCGCTCTACGTCCGGGCCCGCGGCCCGCGCGTGCGGCTCACGCCGCAGCTCGATGGCGGCGGCCAGGAACGCGGCTTCCGTTCGGGTACCCTCAACGTTCCGGGCATCGTCGGCCTCGGGAAGGCGATGCAGATCGCCGCCGAGGTGATGGAGAGCGAGAACGAGCGCCTGCTTCGCCTCCGCGAGCGCCTGCGCCAGGGCATCATGGGCAAGCTCGACGAGGTGTTCCTGAACGGGCATCCGATGCAGCGGCTCCCCGGAAACCTCAACATCAGCTTCGCCTTCGTCGAGGGCGAGTCGCTCCTGATGGGGCTCAAGGACATCGCGGTGTCGTCGGGCTCGGCCTGCACGTCGGCGACGCTCGAACCTTCGTACGTGCTGAAGGCGCTCGGGGTCGGCGACGAGCTCGCCCATACCTCCATCCGTTTCGGTCTCGGCCGCTTCAATACGGAGGAGGAGGTCGACTACGTCGCCGAGCGCGTCGTGCACGAGGTGAATCGTCTGCGCGAGATGTCGCCCCTCTACGAGATGGCCAAGGAAGGCATCGACCTCAAGACCTTCAACTGGGCGCGCGAGTAACGAGAAGAAGCGAAAGGACAACGATCATGGCCTACAGCGACAAGGTCCTCGACCACTACGAGAACCCGCGCAACGTCGGCAGCTTCGCCAAGGACGAGCCCGGCGTCGGCACGGGCATCGTCGGTGCGCCGGAGTGCGGCGACGTCATGAAGCTCCAGCTCAAGATCACCGACGCGGGCGTCATCGAGGATGCCAAGTTCAAGACCTTCGGTTGCGGCAGCGCGATCGCGAGCTCGAGCTACGTGACCGAGCTCATCAAGGGGAAGTCGGTCGAGGAAGCCTACGCCATCAAGAACACGCAGATCGTCGAGGAGCTGAACCTTCCGCCGGTGAAGATCCACTGCTCCGTGCTCGCCGAGGACGCGATCAAGGCGGCGATCGGCGACTGGAAGGGCAAGACGGGCACCGATTCCGAGAAGAAGGCGGTCTGAGGACGATCGGTGGCAGCCATCAGCCTCAGTGACGCCGCGGCCGAGAAGATCAGCGGCCTCGTCGCGTCGGAACAGAAGCCCGACCACGGCCTCCGTTTGAAGGTCGTCGGCGGCGGCTGCTCGGGGTTGCAGTACAAGATGGATCTCGACGTCGAGCGTGCCGGCGACAAGATCTTCACCAACGGCGACGCCAAGATCCTCGTCGATCGGAAGAGCTTTCTCTACTTGAACGGTACCGAGGTCCATTACGAAGAAGGCTTGATGGAGTCGGGGTTCAAGCTCAGGAACCCGAACATCAAGCGCGAGTGCGGTTGCGGCGCCTCGTTCACGGTTTGATCCGTGCGGATCGAAGGACATGACGACGAACACCGAAACCTCGTTGTGCCTCCATTGCGGCAAGCCGGCTGCCCATCAGCTCGTGTGCTCGGGCTGCGGCATCGTCGCGCCCGCCGGTCGGGAGACTGACTACTTCAGCCTCTTCGGGCTTCCCCGTCGCCTCACGGTCGAACTCGCCGACCTCGAGCGGCGCTACTACGCCCTCTCGCGCGAGCTCCACCCCGACCTCTTCCACGACCGTCCGCCCGCCGAGCAGGCCGAGAGCCTGCGCATGACGGCGCTCGTGAACCGCGCCTACAAGACCCTGAAGGATCCCGTGCAACGCGCCCTCTACTGGCTCGAGGCGCACGGAGAGTCGCTCGGTCGCGACAACGAGCGCGTGCCGGCCGCGCTCGCCACGCGCGTCTTCGAGGTGCAGGAGCAGCTCGACGAGCTGCGCGCGGCTCGCGCCCGCGGCGCCGGAGAAGCCGAGTGCCGCGCGATGAGCGCGGTCCGCAACGCGCTGCGCGACGACCTCGGCGCCTCCGAGGCGCGGCTCGCGCGCAGCTTCGAGGCCGACGACGGTGCGAGCGCCGCCGCGCTCACCGAGACCAAGAAGATCCTTTCTGAGCTGCACTACCTGCGGACGTTGCTGCGCGACGTGGAGAACGAGCTGTGAGTCCGGTGGAGCGACCCTCTCCCATCGTCGGCATCGACCTCGGGACGACGAACAGCCTCGTCGCCTGGCTCGACGACGAGACGCCGCGCGTGATCGCCGATCCGGCGACCGGCCGGGTCATCGTTCCGTCGGTCGTGTCGTTCCCGGCGGGGGCCGATCCCATCGTCGGTGACGAGGCGCGCGCGCTCGCGCCGACGGCGCCCGCCACGACCATCCAGTCCGTGAAGCGCTTCATGGGCCTCGGCCCGGAGCACGTGAGCGCCGCCGACCGCCAGCGTTACACCTTCGCCGACGCCGACCGCGGCGTGGTGCGTTTCGTGATCGGTGAACGCGCGGTCACGCCGCCCGAGGTCGCGGCGCTCGTGCTGAAGGAGTTGAAGCGGCGCGCGGAGGCGGCGCTCGGCTGCCCGATCAGGAAGGCGGTCGTCACGGTGCCAGCGTACTTCAACGATACGCAGCGCCAGGCGACCAAGGACGCCGGACGGCTCGCCGGCCTCGAGGTGCTGCGCCTCGTGAACGAGCCGACGGCGGCGGCGCTCGCCTACGGGCTCGGTCGCGCGAACGAGGGGACCGTCGCGGTCTACGACTTCGGCGGCGGCACCTTCGACGTGTCGATCCTCAAGATGGAGCGGGGCATCTTCGAGGTGAAGGCGACCGGCGGTGATACGCGCCTCGGCGGCGACGACGTCGACGAGGCCGTCGCGGCCTGGCTGCTCGGCGGCGCGGAGCTGCCGTCCGACGTCGCGAGCCGCCGCGACGTGCGAGCGCGCGCCCAGCGCGCCGCTGAAGAAGCGAAGTGCCGCCTGTCGTCGACCGACGCGACCGACGTGAGCGTCACGTTTCCGGACGGACGGACCATCGCCCGTCGTCTGACGCGCGCGGAGTTCGACGCCATCATTGCCCCCATCGTCGAGCGCACCCTCGCGCCCTGCCGCCAGGCGCTCGCGGACGCCGGCCTCGCGCCGGCGGCCGTCGACGCCGTCGTGCTCGTCGGCGGCAGCACCCGCATCCCGCTGGTGCGGACGAGGGTGGGGGAGCTCTTCGGTCGCGAGCCCTTGTGCTCGCTCGATCCGGATCAGGTCGTCGCGCTCGGCGCCGGGGTCCAGGCGGGAATCCTCGGCGGGCGGCGCAAGGACATGCTGCTCCTCGACGTCGTACCGCTCTCGCTCGGCATCGAGACCATGGGGGGCGTCATGACGCGCCTCATCGAGCGTAATACGACCATCCCGACGAGCCATACCGAGACCTTCACGACCGCCGTCGACAACCAGACTGCCGTGGCGTTGCACGTGCTCCAGGGCGAGCGCGAGCTCGCCAAGGATTGCCGGAGCCTCGCGCGCTTCTCGATCCCGATCGAGCTCGCGGCGGCCGGTTTCCCGCGCGTCGACGTGACCTTCATGATCGACGCCAACGGCATCTTGAACGTAACGGCGCGCGACGTGCGCACCGGCCGCGAGCGATCCCTCGACGTGAAGCCGTCCTACGGCCTCACCGACGAGGAAGTCGAGCGCATGCTCGAGGAGTCGATCGACTTCGCCGAGGAGGACGTGGCGGCGCGGCTCCTCGCGGAGGCGCGGATGGAAGCGGAGACGTTGATCCGACAAATCGGGCGCACGCTCGGGGAGTCGGGCACGCTGCTCCGGGACGGCGAGGGAGACGCCATCCGAGGCGCCATCGCGACGCTCGAAGCGGCGCTGCACGAGACCGACTACGACCGCATTCGCGATCTGGTGCAGGCGCTCGGCGAGGCGAGTACGCCCTTCGCCCACCGCATCATGGAGACGTCGCTGAAGCGCGCGCTCGAGAACAAGTCGGCGGGAGGTGAGCCATGGGTCTGAAGTGGGAGGACGCGGAGGATCTCGCGATCGCGCTCGCCGACGAGCACGCGGGGGTCGATCCGCTCACGGTGCGCTTCACGGATCTGCACCGCTACGTCACGGGGCTCGACGAGTTCGGCGACGACCCGAAAGGGTCGAGCGAAGGCAAGCTCGAGGCCATCCAGATGGCGTGGCTCGAAGAATATCGGGACCGGAAGGGCGACTGAGGACGCAAGGGGATCCACATGTCGATCATGCAAGTCAGCCGGAAAGTCGACTACGCGCTCCGCGCGGCGATCTATCTCGCGTACCAGAACGATCGCCGACCGTGCTCGGTCGCCGAGATCGCGGCGCGCGAGGCGATGCCCAAGAAGTTCCTGGAGAAGATCATCCAGAACCTGATCCATTCGGGGATCGTGCGCTCGACGCGCGGCGCGCAGGGCGGCTATGCGCTCGCCCGCGAGCCGGAGGCGGTGACGTTCAAGGACGTCATCGAGGCGGTCGAGGGGCCGGTCTCGTTGAACGTGTGCGTCGGGGACGCCGGTGCGGCGCTCGACTGCTGCGCGCAGTCGCCGCGCTGCTCGATGCTGTGGGTATGGCAGGAGGCACAGAAGCGGGTGATGGAGGTGTTCGCGACGACGACGCTCGCGGACGTGCTGCAGAAGCGTACGGCGGCGCTCGGGGAGATCGTCGCCAGCGCGGCGGCGGGGTGAGGGCGACTTTGCTCGAGCGGACGTGTGCGAGCCGAAGAGGGGAATTCCTATGAGCGACACCAACACCGAAGACCGATACGGCGGGTTCCTGCAGCCGAACGCGATCCTGCCGGTGCAGTTCTTCCAGACGCTGCGCTCGAAGGGGCAGTCCGACGGCGAGCGCCGCCTCATGCTCGCCGTCCTCGAGGACGCCGTGAACTGTTTCATGAAGCAGATCCACGCGACCGATCCGAAGGCGCGCCGGCTCTTCGAGGACGCCGAGGGATGGATCGCGGCCGAGGATCGCACCTGGTTCTTCTCCTTCGACAACGTCTGCGAGGCGCTCGGCTTGAATCCGGAGTACCTGCGAGCAGGGATCTTCAGGTGGCGGGCGGCCGAGCGGCGCCGTGTCGGCGACGCGGCGTTTGGGGACGCGGTCGCGAGCTGCGGATCGGATGCTACGGAAGATCGCGAAGCGGACGATGGAGGTCTCCGGCTCGTGAACCGTCTTTGAGCGCCGGATGATCGCGGATCACGTGCCGCGCGTCCGTGTCCGTTCACGCTCGGGTGCGGCGGGGACGCCGGAAACGGGCGTCACGCGTCGGTGAGCGCGAGGCCGATCTTGCGCGCGACCGCCGTGAGCGTCTCGCCGGCGCTTCCGTGCAGGAGCACGTGGGCGTACGGATCGTACGGCGTCGCCTCCCGGTTCACGATCACGAGCGACGTGCCGTTCTCGACCGCGGTGCGCGGGAGTCCGGCCGCCGGATAGACCTCCAGCGAGGAGCCGATCACGAGGAACACGTCGGCCTCGTCCGCGTCGGCGAAGGCCTGAGCGGTCTCGCGTTCGGGCATCGCCTGCCCGAACGAGATCGTCGCGGGCTTCAGCAGTCCGCCGCAGTCGCAGCGGAGGTCGTACTCGCCGGCGGCGAAGCGCGCCTGGACCGGCCCGCGTGGCTGACGTGCGCCGCAGGTGAGACACCCGACCTCGAGCGCGGTTCCGTGGATCTCGATGACGACGGCGGTCGAGCTCCCGGCCTTCTGGTGCAGGCCGTCGACGTTCTGCGTGACGATGCGGAGGAGGCCGCCGCGGCGCTCGAGCGCGGCGAGCGCGCGGTGGGCGGCGTTGGGCTGCGCGTCGCGGAGGACGGGGAAGAGCTCGTTCCCCATCTCCCAGTAGAGGCGGCGGGTCTCGGCGCTCGCGCGGAACTTGTCGAAGGTGAGCTTGGTCGGGTCGTAGCGCGTCCAGAGGCCGCCCGGGCTCCGGAAGTCCGGGATGCCCGACTCGGTGCTGATGCCGGCGCCCGTCAGCGCGACGATCCGGCGCGCGCCGGCGATGAGCTTCGCCGCCGTGTCGAGGTCGTGCTCCGCGATCGGGTGCATGTCGGGCTCAGGCGGCGAGGAGCGCGCGCTCGAGAAGCGCCGCGGTCAGGTCGTGTATCTCAGGATGCGTGCGCGCGCGAGGCCAATCTGCCCGTCCGACACGATCCGCTCGAGCCGGTCGGCGGCCGTTACCCGCGCCGCCGGCGCCCGAGCGCCGCGGGAGCCGCCGCCGTGCCGGTCGCGATCGCGAGCACCGCGAGCGTGAGGACGTAGGGGAGCATCAAGAGGAGGTGATACGAGACTGCCATGCCGGCCGCTTGCAGGTGGAACTGCGCGGCGCTCGCGGCCCCGAAGAGGAGCGCGCCTCCGAGGATGCCGAGCGGCCGCCAGCGTCCGAAGACGACGATCGCGAGCGCAATGAAACCGCGTCCGGCCGACATGCCTTCGACGAAGGTGTTGGAGTAGGCGAGCGAGAGGTAGCCGCCTCCGATCCCCGCGAGGAGGGCCGCGACGAGGAGCGCGCCGACGCGTACGGCGTCGACGCGAATGCCGAGGCTCGCGGCGGCCTCGGGCGCCTCGCCGACGGCGCGGAGCGCGAGCCCGAGCCGCGTGCGCGCGAGCACGAGCCACGCGAGCGGCACGAGCGCGAGCCCCGCCCAGACCGGCGCCGGCTGGCGGAGCGGCGCGAGCCACCACGCGTCGCCGCCGAGCGCGATCGGTTCGAAGGTCGGAACGGTGAGCGCGGCGCCGGTCACGCCGAACACGGCGCGGTAGGCGACGCCGGTGACGCCGAGGGCGAGGAGGTTGAGGGCCGCGCCAGCCACGACCTGGTCGGCGTCGAGTCCGACGACCCAGCCGGCGAGGAGCGCCCCGAGCAACATTGCGGCTCCGGCCGCCGCGATCATGCCGACGAGCGGGCTCCCCGTTCCCCAGCACGCGAGGAATCCGGCGAACGCGCCGGTCAGCATGAGGCCTTCGACGCCGATGTTGAGCACGCCGGCGCGCTCGCTCACGAGCTCGCCGAGCGCGGCGAAGAGGAGCGGTGTGCCGAGGGCCAGGGCCGAGCCGGCGAGCGCTACGAGCCATTCGGTCATACCGCCTCCGCGTGCGGCGCCGCACCGCCGCCGCCGCGCCGGCGTGTGAAGCGCGGCGCCTCCGCGGCGAGCAGCGCCAGGATGACGGTCGCCTGGACGATCGACGCGAAGACCGCGGAGACGCCGGCGCTCCGTTGCATGGCGCCCGAGCCGGCGGCGAGTGCTGCGAAGAAGAGCGCTGAGACGATGACTCCGCCCGGGTGGAGGCGGGCGAGGAGGGCCACCGCGATCGCGGTGTAGCCCTGGCCCCCGGAGAACTGCTCGAAGAGGCGGTGGGTGACGCCGGCCACCTCGATGCCGCCGGCGAGCCCCGCGAGGCCGCCGCTCACGAGCATCGCGCTCATCGTCGCCCGCCCGGGGGCGAGCCCGGCGAGACGCGCCGCGAGGAAGTTCTCGCCCGCGGCGCGCCAACGAAAGCCGAGGGTCGTGCGATGGAGCAGGAACCAGACGAGCGGCGCCGCGGCGAGCGCGAGCAGGACGCCGCCGTGCAGGCCGCTTCCGAGCGCGGGCAGCTCGGCGGCGGCCGGCAGCGGGTCGCTCTGCGGATACCTTCCGGCCGCCTCCATGAGTGGTCCGTGGACCGCGAAGCCGACGAGGCGAGCGGCGACGAAGTTCAGCATGATGGTCGAGATCACCTCGTTCACCTGCCGGCGGAGCTTCAACGCGGCGGCGAGGCCGGCCCAGAGCGCGCCGGCGACGATGCCGCACGCGAGCGCCGCCGGGAGCGCGAGCGTCCGGTCGCCCGCCGCCTGCGCCGCGGCCGTCGCGGCGAGCGCGCCCACCAGCAGCTGTCCGTCGGCGCCGATGTTCCAGACGCCGCTCCGGAACGCGATGGCGACCGCGAGGCCCATCAGCGCGAGCGGGCAGCTCTTCACGAGCGTGTCGACGAGCGCGAAACGGTCGCCGAACGCGCCTTCGACGAGGGCGCCGAGCGCGGCGAGCGGGTCGGCGCCGGCGGCCGCGAGTACGAGGCCGCTCACGAGGAGCGCGGCGCCGGCGGCCGCGGCCGGCGCCGCGAGCCGGCGCGGGTCGGGGCCGCGCGTCACGCGAGTCCCGCCATCGCGGCGCCGATGCGCTCGCGGTCGATCGGGGGAAGCGGCCCCGCGAGCCGGCCGCGATAGAGCACCCACAGGCGGTCGGCGACGGCGGCGAGCTCGTCGAGATCCGTCGAGAAGATGACGACCGCCGCGCCGGCGGCCGCGGCCGCCGCGAGCGTCGCGTGTACGTGGGCGGTCGCCGCGATGTCGAGCCCGCGCGTCGGGTTCACCGCGACCAGCACGCGCGGCGCCGTCGCGAGCGCGCGGCCGATCACGATGCGCTGCTGATTCCCGCCGGAGAGGGCGCCGATCGGGTGCTCGAGGCTCGGGGCGGCGACCCGGTACGCGCGGACGAGGTCGCCCGCGAAGGCGCGTGCCCGCGCTGCGTCGAGGATCCCGTGCGCGGCGAAGCGCGCCAGCAGCGGGGCGGCGAGGATCGCGTTCTCCCAGACCGTGAGCCCGGTCGCGAGCGCCTCGCGCCGACGGTCGCCGGGGATGAGGGCGAGACCGGCCGCGATCGCGGCCCGCACGTCGCCTGCGGGCAGCGTCGTGCCGTGGACGACCACCGTGCCGCGGCGCGGGAGGACGCCGGCGAGCGCCCCGGCGAGCTCGTCCTGGCCGTTGCCGTCGACGCCGGCGACGCCGCAGATCTCGCCGGCGGCGACGGTGAGGTCGACCGCCGCGAGCGCGACCCGGCCGCGGCCCGCGTCGGTCGTGACGTCGCGCGCGACGAGCGCGCCGGTCTCGCGCGGCGACGCCGTACGCGGGGCCGGACCAGCTACGCCGCCGGCGCCGACCATGAGGCGGGCGAGCTCGCGCGCCGTGACCTCGCGCGCGGCGACCGTCGTAACGCGCTTCCCCTCGCGGAGCACCGTCACGGCGTCGCAGAGCGCGAGCGCTTCGTCGAGCTTGTGGGTCACGAAGACGACGAGCATGCCGCCGTCGCGGAGCCGCCGCAGCGTCAGGAACAGATCCGCGGTCTCGTGCGGCGTGAGGACTGCCGTCGGCTCGTCGAGCAGGAGCACGCGCGGCGCCGCCGAGAGCGCGCGCAGGATCTCGACGCGGGCCTGCATGCCGACCGGCAGCGTGCCGCACGGCGCGCTCGGGTCGCCGACGTCGAGACCGTGCGCTGCCGCGAGATCGCGCGCCGCGGCGGCGAGCGCCGCCGGCGCGAGCCACGCGCCCGTCGTCTCCGGCTGTCCGAGCGCCAGGTTCTCCGCGACCGACAGGGCGCCGACCAGCGCGAAGTGCTGGTGTACGACACCGACGCCGGCCGCGCGTGCGGCGCGCGGATCGCCAGGTGCGAGCGGGACACCGTCGACGGCGATCGTGCCGTCGCCGGCGCGCGCCGCGCCGGCGACGAGGCGTACGAGCGTCGACTTGCCGGCGCCGTTCTCGCCGAGGACGCCGTGGATGGAGCCGGCCGGGAGGTCGAGATCGAGGGGCGCCAGCGCCGTGAGGTCTCCGTAGCGCTTGGCGATCCCGCGCAGCGAGAGCCTCGGCGTCGTCATCGCCGGCGGGTCGGGTCCGGCGATCAGAACGCCGCCGTCGGGACCTTCAGCTCACCGGCGCGGATCGCGGCCTCGGTCCGCAGGAGCGCGTTTCGCACATCGGCGGGGATCTTTCCCTCGAGCGCGGGATTGAACACGACCGCGACTGCGCCGTCGGCCATGTGCTCCTCGATGATGCGACTCTTGAACGTGCCGTCCTTCACCTCGCGGGCGATCGCGACGAAGGCCGCCGGAATGTCGATCACGGCGCTCGCGAGGACGACGTTCGGCGCGACCTCGTGCTGCGCCCGGTTCGAGCCGAAGGCGTAGATGCCGCGCTCGCCGGCCGCCTGGAAGACGCCGGGTCCAGCCGCGTCGGCGTTCTGCAGCACGAAGCGGCAGCCGCGGTCGATGAGCGCCAGCGTCGCCGTGCGCGCCGCGCCGACGTCGTCCCAGTTGCCGAGGTACGACGTCGGCACGGGGTAGCCCGGCTTCGCGTGCGCGGCGCCCGCCTGGAACGCGATGAACGTGCTCTTGACCGATGGGATCTCCATGCCGCCGACCGCACACGCCGCGCCGTCGGGCGCCATCCGGGCGGCGAGCTCGCCGAGCACGAAGGTCGCTTCCTCGAGGCGGAACACGATCGGCGCCACGTTCGGGCGAACCGTGCTGCCCGACGTCGTGAGGAACACCGTGTTCGGGAACTCGGGCGCGACCTTCGCCGCCGCGTCCTGGAACTCGAAGCCGTGGCCGATCACGAGCCGGAAGCCGCGCCGCGCATAGTCGCGATACGCCTGCTCGAACTCGGACGGAGTGCGCGTCTCGACCTGGCTGATCTCGGCGCCGAGCCGGTCGCGCACGGCGAGGAGCCCTTCGTATGCGGCGGCGTTCCAGCCGGCGTCGCTGATCGGACCCGGGCTCAAGAGAGCGACCTTGAAGCCTCCGGTGCTTCCGCCGGAAGTGCACGCGCCGATGCTTCCGACCGCCACGACCGCGGCGACGAGGCGCGCGAGACGTCTCGACATGGCGGCGGACGCTACCGGGCGTCGGAGCGGGCCGCAACTCCGGCGAGACCGGAAGGACGGCATTCGCCGAGGGCGTGGCTGCCTCGCGCGCTCGCGCCGGTTCCCTCGAGCACCGACGTTCTCCACGACCTGTCCCGGAGGAGGAGCCGGCCTCTCCGACGTGAAGCCGTGGTCACGTTCGCGGCAGAACGATCCTCGCGACCTGCTCGAGCACCCACTCAGCGTCCGCAAACGCGCGATCGGCGTCGGTGCGCGTGTAGAACTCGGATGGAATCAGGTCCTCACTACCGTAGAAGGCGATTTCGCGGTCCTTCCGCAGCGCCTTGGAGATCTCGGCCATTCGGTGCGCGTGCGGCCGTGCGGTGGCAGGCAAGCGCCCCGCCTCGGCAACGATGATGGCGCCGACGTCGTGGATCTGGGGCACCGTGACGCCGCTCGCGCGCAAGAGCGCCTTCAAGCAGAGCTCGATGATTTCCTGAGCTTCCCGCATCACGTCGGCGTGTGCGCCGCGCGCGAGCAATACCCGGAGCGCCTCGAGGCGATGGCCGGCGCGTGTCACGTAGTCGGCTTCGAGCTTCGGGTTCGTCATCCGGCCCTCCGCCAGTACGACACGCCATGGACCGAACGCCGCTCGAAGCGACCCGTGTCCACGAGCCCTCGAACGTGCCCCAGAAAGGCCGCGAGCCTATTCCCCGGGTCCGTGAGAATCGCGTGCCGCTCGCTCACTTCCAACCACAGGGACGACGGCTCAGCGTCGGGACCGGGGAGATGCACGAAATGCGGCGAGACGCCGGGAAGCACCGCGTGGATCCCGGACGCGACCTGCGCGTCCCACTCTCGGTACAAGTCTCGCCGTATGGGGTCCTTGGGTACGAGCACCACGAGCAGGTCCCAGTCCGAATCGACCCGCGCGCGACTGCCGACTCGCGATCCGAAGAGTGCGACGGCGAGGAGACGCGGGCCGTAGTAGGCCTCGATCGCGGCCGTCACCCGGTGCAGTCGCGGCTCGATCATGGAGGCAACCGTAGCATAGACGGGGAACCATCCCCACTCCCGAACGCCAGAGCGCTTGCCGAGGCGCGCGGAAAGCTGGCACTCGGCGTCGGCCTCGCGCGGCGCGGAGGCGTGCCCCGTCGCGAATTGCAGGGGTAGGTGAAACTCGCTACGAGCGGGACGATGAAGATCCGCGTGCGTGGTGGGGACCCGACGTCGATCGCGGCCGACGTCATGATCGTTGCGGTGGCCGCGGGGGAAGAGGACGGGCGCGAGATGCGAGCGCTCGCGCGGCGCGCCGGCGGCGCGGCGTTGAAGCGCGCGCTCGCCGCGACGCGCTTCCGCGGCCGATCCGGTCAAGCGACCGTGCTGCCGGTGCAGGGACCACGCCGGCAGGCGGTCATGGTCGTCGGGCTTGGCGACGAGGCGCGGATCGACGCCGAAGCCTGGCGGCGCGCCGCCGGCCAGGCCCGCCAGCTTGCCGGCACGCTCGGCGCGACGCGCGTCGTGGTCGCCGGCGGCGCGCGGGCCATCGACACCACGCAGCTCGCGGCCTTCGTCGAGGGCTTCGAGCTCGCCGCCTACCGTTTCGGCAAGTACAAGTCCGAGCCCGATCCCGTGCCGCCGGTCGCCGAGCTGACTTTCGTCGTCGCCGATCCGCCCGCCGAGGAGAGCTTGGCTTCCGTGTGGAGCGCGCTCGAGGTGACGCTCGCCGGCGTGACGCTCGCGCGCGATCTCGTGAACGAGCCGGCGGCGGTGAAGACGCCGACCTACATCGCCGACGTTGCGAAGAGGGCCGGAAAGGATGCCGGCCTCGAGGTCGAGGTCTGGGACCCGAAGCGCATCGCGAGCGAAAAGCTCGCCGGCCTCATTGCGGTCGCGCGCGGCAGCAGCGAGGAGCCGCGCTTCGTGCGCCTCCGCTATCGCGCCAAGGGCGCGAAGCGTCGAGTTGCGCTCGTCGGCAAGGGCATCACGTTCGACTCCGGCGGCCTGTCGCTGAAGCCCGCGAAGAGCATGGAGACGATGAAGTGCGACATGGCCGGGGCGGCGGCGGTGCTCGGCACGATGACCGCGCTCGCGCGCCTGAAGCCGGTGGTCGAGGTGGAGGGCTTCATCCCGATCACCGAGAACCTGCCGGGCGGAAGGGCGCAGAAGCCGGGCGACGTGATCCGCTACCGGAACGACAAGACCGTCGAGGTGCTGAACACCGACGCCGAGGGCCGCCTGGTTCTCGCCGACGCGCTCCTCCTCGCCGCGGATACGAAACCGGACGCCATCATCGACCTCGCGACGCTGACGGGAGCCTGCATGGTGGCGCTCGGCACGCAGGTCGCCGGGCTCTTCGCGAACGATCAGGCGCTCGCCGATCGTCTGCTGGCGGTCGGCGCCGAGACCGGCGAGCCACTCTGGCAGATGCCGCTCGTCGCCGAGTACAAGGACGACATCAAGAGCGCCGTCGCGGACATCAAGAACATCGGCGGCGGGCACGCCGGCAGCATCACCGCGGCGCTCTTCCTCCAGGAGTTCGTCGGCGCGACGCCATGGGTCCACCTCGACATCGCCGGTCCGGCGTTTATCGAGAAGGCGCTGCCGTACGCTCCGAAAGGCGGCACGGGCTTCGGCGTGCGGACGCTGGTCCGCTACCTCACGAGCCTCGCCGCCGGCGCGTGAGGTGCGGAGGTTGACAGGAATCAGTAGCTGCGTCTTCGCCCCGGCGAAGTTGACCGGATTCCCGTTGTCGGCCGTTCACGTTTGTACCGCCGTTCGCCACAGCCTGTCGTCGTGTGGCTCCCGGGTCCGCCACCACCTCATCCGATCACCTGGACGATATCGGCCTCGTCGATACGTCCGTCGTTGGTCGGTAGCGACGCGCCATCGTGCAGTGCTGTGGCCACGATCAGCATGTCGGCTGGATCGCGCAGGGTGGTGAGACGTGCGGCTCCCGCCATGATCGGCTCGCTGAGAGCACGCTTCGCCGCCGCGCAACTTCGTCGACGAGTCGAAGGCAGTGGACCTTGAGCTCGGAGATCGCCACCGTCTTCCTCAGGGGACGCTCCTGACAGGACTGTAGTCAACTGTAAATGGTCAAAAGGAGCACGGTCGTGCGCCTACGGGCAGACCCGCAGACCGTCAACGAATGTCGCTACCTCAGCCGCGCCGTTTGCCGGACGCGGCCTTCTTCGCGGGTTTCGTGGACTTGGCGCTCGGTCCGGACTTCGCGGGCTTCGTTGCGGCCTGGCGCGCCGGCGGCTTCCCCCGCTCGATGACGCGTCTGCGCGTGTCGACCTTCGCCTCGCGGACCGTCGCCGATCGCGTGTGCGCGGTCTGTACGTCGCGGCGGCCGCGCTGGTAGCGCCGCGGCGCCGTGCGCGCGATCTGCGTCGCGCTCCGTTTGCCCTGCGCGACCGCGGTGCTGCGGCTGCCCTTGGCGATGCTCCGTCCGTTCCGTCCGCCGCGGGCGCTTCGCACCACCTGGCGGCGTGGGTGCACCGGCTCGACGTAGGTTGCGAGGCCGATGCGCAGCGGCTCCGCCTTGCCGGCAGGGACGCGCAACGAGTAGCCGCTCGGCGTGATGCCGCTTCGGAGCGCCGGGTTCAGCTCGGCGAGCTCGCTCGCCGTGACGCCGCAGAGCTCGGCGGCGGCGCGTAGCGATACCATACGGTCGACGTCGACCATCTCGTAGTGCTCGGGTGTGTGATCGGTCGGGGTCTCGAAGCCGTAATCCTCTGGCGCCATCGCGATCTGCACCGCGGCGAGGAACTTCGGCACGTACGCCGACGTCTCGCTCGGCAGGTAGCCGCGCTCGCGCATGTCCCAGTAGTCGTCGACGTCTTTGTTCGCGAGGATGCGGGCGACCCGGTACTCACCCGTGTTGTAGGCGGCGAGCGAGAGCTCCCAGTCGCCGAACATTCCGTGCAGATCCTTCAGGTACGCCGACGCGGCCTGCGTCGACTTGATGGGGTCGCGACGCTCGTCGACGAGCGAATCGATGCGGAGCCCGTAGCGCCGTCCGGTAGCCGGAATGAACTGCCACGGACCGGCGGCGCCCGCCGGAGACACCGCCTGGGGCCGGTATCCGCTCTCGATGAGGGGCAGGTACGCGAGCTCGGCGGGCAGGCCCTCGCGCACGAGGATGTCGCGCATGGACGGCAGATACTTGGCCCCCCGGGTGAGGGCGCCGTCGAAGAAGCCGCGTAGATGGGTCTGGAAGGCCGTGACGCGGCTCTGGACGGCCGGGTTCTCGACGTCACCCAAGGCCGATGGCACGTCCGGCTTCGCGTTCGCCCGGGCCCCGGCCGCCGCTCCCGGCGCGGCGCTCGTCATCGCCTGCTTCGCACTCGGACCGACGTGGAAGCAGCCACTGACCAGCATCGCGACCAGCGGGAGCAGGATGTGCGGACCGCCTCGGCGGAGCCACCCGTTTTCCCATGCGTTCGTCATTGCACCCCCTGAACCCCCGTCGACCTTCCGCCCACCCCACGAACGCTACCGGGCCGGTCCACGGCTCTGCCAGTCCCAAACGGCTCCGGGCGCTTGTACACGAAAAATTCCGGGATGCAAGCAAAAATCCGAGGCGGCGCGCCATATTAGGGCATGTGGTCGGGCGCTGGACGAGGCGCGTCAGAAGGCTTCGCAGGCGCGCTCGCAGGCGCGCTCGTATGACATTGTCCATGCGATCCGATGCGGCGTGCGCCCGGTCCGTCGAGCGGCCGCCATGCGAACGGGCACAGTGTTGCCGGGGTCGGGTTCCGGCTGGTAAGCCCGAACGCTCGTGTCGCTCACGTCGAAACGATCTCGCGCCGCCCGGATGGGACTTGCGGCGGCCCTGATCGCGGTCTCGGCGCTCCTCGGACAGGCGATCTTCCCGCACGTTCATGCCGCCCCGCTCGCGAACAAGGCGCCAACCGTGCGTGAGCTCGCGATTCCGGCGTGCGGCGAGCGCCGTCCCGCCGCTCTCGCCGCGACGACCCTTCCGAGCTCCGACGGCGACGCGCATCGGCACGCGCCGTCGAGCTGTCCGCTCTGTCGGGCCCAGATCGACGCCCGCTCGTCGGTGCCGTCGACGGCGCTGGCGTTGCCGGCTCCGACCCTCGGCGTCACGCCGTCCGTCCCGGATTCAGAGACGGCGCTCGCCGTCGCCGTCCGTGATTTCGCCGCTCCGCGCGGTCCTCCCAGCGCCTCCTGAAGCGAACGCTCTCCGTCTCGACCTAGACCCGAGACGCGTCGCGCGGATCGCGACGCCTTGCTTCGTCATTGGAGGAACCGATGAAGATTCACCACCGCTGGATCGCCGGCGTGGTCGCGGCCGCATTGGCCGCGACGCTCGCACCGGCACGGGTGCGCGCCGCCGACGACCTGGAGTCGCTGCGGCGCGAGATCGACGAGCTCCGCCGGCGCGACGCCGAGCGCCAACGCGAGATCGACGCGCTCGAGACCGAGGTGCAGCGCTTGCGGGACGCCCAAGGGATGCCGCAGCCCGCGGCGTTGCCGTCGCCGGCCGCCGCCGCGAGCGCCCTCGACCGCGCCGTCGGTGCGCTCGCGACGGAGCCGAGTGCGCCCGCCGCGCCCGTATCGTCGCCGGCGCTCGTCGCTCGCAGGATCGGGTCGGCCGAGATCAAGCTCCTCGACGTGTCGTTCGATACGATGCTGGCCGCTGGGGGCTCGACCGTGCCCGACCACGAGGTCGAGGAGCTCGAGGGCGGGGACCACGACCCGCAGCGGCGCGGCTTCACGCTCCAACAAGCCGAGCTGTCCTTCACGGGTGCCGTCGACCCCTACTTCACCGCCGAGGCGCACGTCGTCCTCAGCCCCGACCACGTCGAGCTCGAGGAGGCGTTCTTCACCTCGACGTCGCTGCCGTGGAACCTGCAGCTCGAGGGCGGCTACTTTCTGACCGAGTTCGGGCGCATCAACCCGACCCACTCGCACGCCTGGGACTGGATCGACCAGCCGATCGTCGTCACCCGCATGTTCGGCGGCGAAGGATTGCGGTCGCCGGGCGCGCGGCTCGCCTGGCTCTCGCCGCTGCCCTGGTTCGCCGAATTCCAGGTGGGCGTCCAGAACGCGAACGAGGAGCACACGACGCCGAGCTTCATGGGCGACGAGGCGATTGGCGGCCGCCCGGCCGAGAAGACGAACACCGGCAGCATGAAGGACCTCCTGTATCTGGCCCGCTGGAAGAACGCCTGGAACTGGAGCGGCGGCGTGACGACGCAGCTCGGCTTCTCTGGCCTCTTCGGCCCGAACGCGACGGGCGGCGACGGCCGCACCTATCTCTACGGCACCGACATGGTGTGGAAGTGGCAGCCGCCCGACCACTTCCGCGGCTGGCCCTTCGTGACGTGGCAGAGCGAGATCATGCGGCGCGACTACCGTGCCGCCGCCTACGTCGATCCCGAGGATCCGAACGCCGACCTCGCGGGCGATACGCTTCGCGACTGGGGCCTCTACGCGCAGGCGCTCTGGGGCTTTCACTATCAGTGGGCCGCTGGGCTCCGGTACGAGTACGCGGGTGGCAGCGGCGCCAGCGTCGACGGCCGACAGAACGATCCGCGCCGTGACGATCGCCATCGCGTCGCGCCGCTCATCATCTGGCAGCCATCCGAGTATGCGCGCATCCGGCTGCAATACGACTTCGACCACGCCGAGTTCCTCTCCGAGAAGGACGCGCACAGTGTCTGGCTTGGCTTCGAGGTGCTCTACGGCGCGCACCCGGCGCATCAGTACTGAGGAGACGGACCATGCATGGAGCGATCGTAATCGTCGCGGCGGCGGCACTGCTCCCGGCCGTCGCGTCGTCCGCTCGGGCCGAGCAACTGCTCGCCGTCTGTGCGACGGTGCCCGAGCTCGGCGCCATCGTCCGCGAGGTCGGTGGCGACCAGGTGGCCGTCGAGGTCTTCACCAAACCGACCGAAGACCCGCATTTCACACCGGCGCGTCCGAGCCTCATCAAGTCGTTGAACGCCTGCGAGCTGCTGGTTCAGGTCGGCATGGATCTCGAGATCGGCTGGCTTCCGTTGCTCGTGAAGAACGCGCGGAACGCCGCGGTGCTGCCCGGAGGCGCCGGCTTCCTCGACGCCTCGGCCACGATCACGCCGATCGACGTTCCGACGGGAGCCGTCGACCGCTCGATGGGCGACGTGCACCCGTACGGCAATCCGCATTATCTGCTCGATCCCGTGAACGGGATGCGGGTCGCGGCCGCGGTGCGGGACAGGCTCGCGGCACTCCGCCCGGCCGGGCAGACGGGCTTCGACGAACGGCTCGCCGCCTTCCGGCGGCGCGTCGCCGTCGGTCTCGTCGGCGCCGGGCTCACCGAGAAGTACGACGTCGAGAAGCTCGCGCTCCTCGCCGAGCACGGGAAGCTCCTCGAATTCCTCCGCAGTCAGGGGGAGGAGAAGGATCTCGGCGGTTGGCTCGGGGTGCTCGCCCACGACTTCGGCGCCAAGGTGATCGACGATCATCCCATGTGGCCGTACTTCGCGCGCCGGTTCGGGCTCGTCGTCGCCGCCCACCTCGAGCCGAAGCCCGGCATCCCGCCGACGACGAAGCACCTGGCCGACGTCATCGCGCTCGTGAGGCGCGAAGGGATTCGCGTGGTGCTCGCCTCGGCCTACTACGACCCGCGCCATGCCCGCTTCGTTGCCGGCGAGACCGGTGCCAAGGTGCTGGCGATGGCGAATCAGGCGGGGGCGCGGCCCGGGACGGAGGACTACGTGGCCTTCATAGACTACGACGTCCGGCAGGTCGCCGAGGGGCTGAAGCCGTGAGCGGCGCCGACCCGTTGGTGCGCGCCGTCGATCTGGCCCTCGGCTACGGCGGCGCCGTCGTGTTGCGGGACGTGCAGCTCGAGATCCGCGCCGGCGAGTACTGGTTCCTCGTCGGGCCGAACGGTTCGGGCAAGAGCACCTTCACCCGCGCGCTCTTCGGTATGGTCCGGCCGGCGGCGGGCGAACTGTGGGTCGATCCGGTGCGCGCGCCCCGACAACGCTGGGCGTTCGTGCCGCAGCGGAGCGTGGTCGACCCGTCGGTGCCGACGACGGTCCGCGAGCAGGTGGCGCTCGGGCTCGTCGGGATCCGCGTGACAGGCGAAGAAGCGGCGGCGCGCGTTGCGCACGCGCTCGAGCAGGTCGATCTTGCCGGGCGCGCCCTCGACGACTTCTGGGCGCTCTCGGGAGGGCAACGGCAACGCGTCATGCTCGCGCGCGCTCTCGTCCGTCGCCCGACCCTGCTCGTGCTCGACGAGCCCGAGGCCGGGCTCGATCTCGCGGCCGAGGAGCGGCTGCTCGCCCTCCTCGACGTGATCAATCGCGATTACGGCGTGACGCTCGTCCACGTCTCCCACGATCTCGGCAGCGTCGGCCGCCATGCGACGCACGTGGCGCTCTTTCACGACGGCGGCGTCGAGAGCGGGCCGGCCGCTGCGGTTCTGACGCGTGCACGGCTCGAGCGCGCATATGGGGTCGCCGTGCCGGCGGCGTTGGGGGCGATCGCGTGATCGCGAGCTTCGTCGCCTCGTGGCCGCTCTTCCACGACGCCTACCTTGCCGGGTGCTCGATCGCGCTCCTGCTGGCGCTCCTCGGCGTGGTCGTCGTGACGCGCGACCAGATCTTCTTCGGCGCCGCCGTCGCGCAGGCGTCGGTGCTCGGGATCGCCGTCGCGGTCTCGGTCGGCGGCCTGCCGGTGCTCGCCTGGTGCGCCTGGTGCGACGACGACTGGACGCACACCCTCGTCGGCGGAGTCTTCGCCGTCGCGGGCGCGCTCGCGACCGCGACGGCGCACCCGCGCGGCGAGAGCCCCGAGGCGCTCACCGGTTGGGTGTTCCTCACCGGAAGCTCCTTCGCGGTGCTCCTCCTCGCGCACAGTCCGCACGGGATGGACGAGATCAATCGCCTCCTCGCGAGCACCATCATCGGCGCGAGCGCCGTGGACGTCGCCCTCCTCACGGTCCTGTTCGCTGTGACGGCAGCCGCGGCCGCGACGTGGAGCGCGCCGCTCCGGCTGGTGCTCATGGACCCCGAGATGGCGAGCGCCGTCGGGCTCCGCATCGGGACGTGGCATCGCGCGCTCGCGATCGCGCTCGGTGTCGCCATGGGTCTCGCGATCCACGTCTCCGGCGTCGTGTTCAGCTTCGGCTTCCTGGTGCTGCCGGCGCTCGTCGCGAAGCAGCTCTGCCGTGAGGTTGGCCAGATGCTCTGGGTGAGCCCGCTCGTCGGGCTCGTCGCGGCGATCACGGGGTTCGTGGTGGCAAACGACCGCGACCTTCCGCCGGGGCAGGCGGCGGTCGCGGTCCTCTGCGTTCTGCTCGCCACCGCGTGGACCGGGCGCCGCCTGCGCGGCCGGTAGGGCGCGTCGGAACGATCGGCGCCTCTCAGCCCCGCGCCATGTTGCGCAGCACCATCTGCAGGATGCCGCCGTGGCGCAGGTAGTCGACCTCGATCGGGCTGTCGACGCGCGCGATCGCCGTGAAGACGATCGCGCTGCCGTCGGCGCGACGGGCGCGGACGGTGAGCTTCTTGCGGGGGGTCAGGGCGCCGAGACCCTCGATGGCATAGACCTCGAGACCGTCGAGCCCGAGCGTCGTCCGGCTCTGGCCCGCCTCGAATTGCAGCGGCACGACGCCCATGCCGACGAGGTTGCTGCGGTGGATGCGCTCGTAGCTCTCGGCGATCACCGCCTTCACGCCGAGCAGCAGCGTGCCCTTGGCGGCCCAGTCGCGCGAGCTTCCCGACCCGTACTCCTTGCCGGCGACGATCACGAGCGGCGTGCCCGCCGCGCGGTACTTCTCGGAGGCCTGGAAGATCCGCATCTCGACGCCGTCGGGGAGGTGCAGCGTCCAGTCGCCTTCCTTGCCGCCGACGAGCTCATTGCGGAGACGGACGTTCCCGAACGTGCCCCGCACCATCACCTGGTGGTTGCCGCGGCGCGCCCCGAAGCTGTTGAAGTCGCGCGGTTCGACGCCATGCTCGACGAGGAAGAGGCCGGCGGGGCCGTCCTTCGGGATCGAGCCGGCGGGCGAGATGTGGTCGGTGGTGACCGAGTCGCCGAGCATCGCGAGGACGCGCGCGCCCGCGATGTCGGCGAGCGGCTGCGGCGTCGGCGGGAGATCGGCGAAGAAGGACGGCTCCTGGATGTAGGTCGAGTCGGGCTCCCAGGCGTAGAGGTTGCCCTCCGGCACCGGCAGGCTCTGCCAGGTCGGGTCGCCGGTGAAAACCTCGGCGTAGGTCTTGCGGAAGAGCTCGGGCGTGACCGCGCGCGCCATCGCCTCTCGCACCTCGGCGTTCGTCGGCCAGACGTCCTTCAGGAAGACGGGCTTCCCGTCCTTGCCGGTGCCGAGCGGCTCCTTCGTGAGGTCGGCGTCGACGCTGCCGGCGAGCGCGTAGGCCACGACGAGCGGCGGCGACGCGAGATACGCGGCCCGCACCTGCGGGTGGATGCGGCCCTCGAAGTTGCGGTTGCCGGAGAGCACCGCCGCGACGACCAGGTCGTTGTCCTTGACGGCTGCTGCGACGGCATCGGGCAGCGGACCGCTGTTGCCGATGCACGTCGTACAGCCGTAGCCGACGAGGTCGAACTTGAGCGCCTCGAGCGAGCCGAGCACGCCCGCGTCGCGGAGATACTCGGTCACGACGCGCGAGCCGGGCGCCAGGCTCGTCTTCACGTACGGCTTCGGCGTGAGCCCGCGCGCCACCGCCTTCTCGGCGAGAAGCCCCGCGGCGAGCATGACCGAGGGGTTCGACGTGTTGGTGCAGCTCGTGATCGCCGCGATGACGACGCCGCCGTGCGTGAGCGTCGCGGTGTCGCCGCCCCTCGTGATCGGCGCGCCCTTGCCGGCGCCGGAGGCGAGCCGCTTCTCGTACGCGCCCCGGAAGCTCTGCCGCACGCCGCCGAGCGGGACGCGGTCCTGCGGGCGGCGCGGGCCGGCGAGGCTCGGCTCGACGGTCGAGAGGTCGAGGGTCACGATCTCCGAGAACGTCGGCGCGGCCGTCGCCGCCGTCCGGAAGAGCCCCTGTTCCTTGCAGTAGCGCTCGACGAGGTCGACGCGCGCCGTGTCGCGTCCGGTCGCGCGGAGGTAGCGGAGGGTCTCGTCGTCGACCGGAAAGAGGCCGGCGGTCGCGCCGTACTCCGGCGCCATGTTGGAGAGGGTCGCGCGGTCGGCGAGGCCGAGGTCGGCGCACCCGGCGCCGAAAAACTCGACGAACTTGCCGACGACGCCGTGCGTGCGGAGCACCTGCGTCAGCGTGAGCACGAGGTCGGTCGCGGTCGTCCCCGGAGGGAGCTGCCCCGTGAGATCGCAGCCGACGACGACCGGCAGCAGTTGGTAGAGCGGCTGGCCGAGCAGGACCGCCTCGGCCTCGATGCCGCCGACCCCCCAGCCGAGGACGCCGAGGCCGTTGATCATCGTGGTGTGCGAATCGGTGCCGACGAGCGTGTCGGGGAAGGCGAACGCGCCGCCGGTCTCGCTGCGGACGTCGACGACGCTCGCGAGGTACTCGAGGTTCACCTGGTGGACGATGCCGGTGCTGGGCGGCACGACGCGGAAGTTCTCGAAGGCCTTCTGGCCCCAGCGCAGGAGGAGGTAGCGCTCGCGGTTCCGCTCGTACTCGCGCTTCACGTTCTCGGCGAAGGCCTCCTTCGACCCGAAGAAGTCGACCTGCACGGAGTGGTCGATCACGAGGTCGGCGGGGACGAGCGGGTTGATGCGCTCGGGATTGCCGCCGGCGCGCGCGACCGCGTCGCGCATGGCCGCGAGGTCGACGACGGCCGGCACGCCCGTGAAGTCCTGCAGCACGACGCGCGAGGGCAGGAACGGCAGCTCGTTCGCCTCGACGGCGGCGGCGGGATTCCAGCGCGCCAGCGCCAGCACGTCGGCGGCGTTGGCGAAGGGCTTGTCCTGATGCCGGAGGACGTTCTCGAGCAGGATCTTGACCGTCACGGGCAGGCGGTCGAGCGCGACCCCGCTCTCCTTCGCGAGCGCGCCGAGACGGTAGTAGTCGACCGCGAGGCCGGATCCCGCG
The DNA here is from genome assembly GCA_020848745.1 of Deltaproteobacteria bacterium. Taxonomy (NCBI): domain Bacteria; kingdom Pseudomonadati; phylum Myxococcota; class Myxococcia; species Deltaproteobacteria bacterium. The sequence goes on from JADLHM010000047.1 coordinate 33,706, forward strand.
AGGCGGGCGCGGGCGCCGAAGGCATCGGATTGCGTCGTCATCGGATCCTCCCCAGAGGGTGCACTGTGCCCCTCGCGACCGGGGGGCGCAAGCTTCCGGGGCTGTACGACGGCCGCGTCGGCGCTATGGTGGCGCGCGTGCGCACCCGGCTCGCCGTGACGCTCGCGCTGCTGACCTTCGTGCTACCGGCGTGCTCGCGCCTCGGACTCCTGCCGAGCTCGCTGCCGCCCGCGGGCCGCGAGCCGCTCGAAGGCTTCGGCGCCGAGACCACGGGCGGCGCGGGCGGTCGCGTGATCACCATCGGCGAGCCCACGGAAGACGCCGTGCGCGCCGCCTTCGCCGACGCGGCCGCGAGCGGGAACGCGATCATCCGCTTCGCGGTCACGACGCCGATCCGTATCGAAAAGAAGCTTCCGATCCTCGGCAGGCCGCACCTCACGATCGAGGGCGGTGGAGCGACGCTCGACGGCTCGGCCATGAAAGAAGGCTCGGCGATCGTCGACATCCGGACGAACGACGTGATCGTCCGCGATCTGCGTCTGCGCAACGGCGACGATAACCTGCGGGTCGACGGACCCGAGGCCTACCGCGTGGTCGTGACCCACGTGTCGTCGACTGGCGCCCGCGACGACGGCATCTCGATCGGCTACGGCGCCCACGACGTGACGGTGCAATACAGCCTGGTCGCGGGCGCGACGCGCGGGATCTATTGCAAGTACGCCGGCACCGACAACATCTCGCTGCACCATGACTGGCTCATGAAGAACGCGATCCGGAGCCCGATCATCTCGGGCACGATCGTCGCCGATGTCCGGAACGTCATCGTCGAGGACTGGGGCGAGTGGGGGAGCCGTTTCGAGGACGGCGCGACGGGTAACGTCGTCGGCGCGCTCTTCGCGCTCTCGCCGCACGCGCGGTCGATCGGCGGGAAGCCGCACGCGGCGCTGCGCTTGAAGGGCGCCGGGCCGGTGCATCTCTCGGAGAACGCCGTGCGCGGCGTCGTCGAGCCCCTCGTCGGCGGCAGCGCGCAGGCGCCGATTCCGGCGCCGAAGGTGACGACGCTCCCGGTCGGTGCGATGGAAAAGGTCGTGCGCGCGCGCGCCGGCTGCCTGCCGCGCGACGGCGTCGACGCTGCCTACGTGAAGGCGACGAGCGGGTGGACGGTCAGCGAGACCGAGCCGCTCCGCCTCGGCGCCGGGAAGTAGCGGCCGGCGCGGCGCGATGTGCCGCGGCGCCGATCGCGCTCAACGCGGCGGCGGCCGTCGGCTAGCGCGGGGTCGACTCGAAGATGCGCTTCGCCGTCGCGTAATCGGGCTTGCCGTTCGGGGCGCGCGGCACGCGCTCGACGACGAGCAGATCCTTCGGGATCTTGTAGTGGGCGAGATGGCGCTTGGTCTCGGCGAGGATCGCGGCCGGCGTGTCGGTGGCGCCGGCGGCAAGCGCGGCGATGCCGACCACGCGCTGTCCGAAGCGCTCGTCCGGGACGCCGAAGACCAGCGAGTCCTCGACCGCCGGGTGCGTCTTCAGCGCCTCTTCGACCTCTTCCGGGAAGACCTTCTCGCCGCCCGTGTTGATGCAGTTCGAGCCGCGGCCGAGCAGCGTGATGCGGCCGTCGGCTTCGACGGTCGCCATGTCGCCGGGAAACGCGTAGCGGACGCCGTCCACCTCGCGGAAGGTGCCTGCCGACTTCTCGGGATCCTTGTAGTAGCCGAGCGGCACCATGCCGCCGTTGGCGACCAGTCCGATCTCGCCCGACCCCGGCGCGACCTCGCGGCCGTCCTCGGTGAAGACCTTGGTCGTCGGGTTCAGCTTGAAGCGCGCGGTCTCGGCGGTCGTGCCGGCGCGCACCGTCGACTGCCCCATGCCGCCCTCGGTCGAGCCGAGCACGTCGACGATCGTGAGCCCGGGCATGTGCCGCACCAGCCCCTGCTTCACCTCGAGCGAGAACATCGTGCCCGACGACACCATCAGCCGGAGGCAGGAGAGCTCGAAACGCCCGGGCCGTTCGCCGAGCGTACGCAGCAGCGGCTTCGCGAAGGCGTCGCCGACCACCACGACGAGGTTCACACGCTCGCGCTCCACGACCGACCAGAGCTCGACCGGGTCGAGCGACTTGCCCTCGAGCAGCACCGCGGTGCCGCCGAGCATGTGCGGCACCATCATGCCGAGCCAGCAGCCGGTGCCGTGCATGAGCGGCGGTCCCGACATGCTCACCCACGCGGTACCGTCGGCGCGCGTCTTCCTGGCGATCTCGGGCAGGAGCGCGGCGTCCGGGATCTTCGGCTGCCCGATCATCGACGGGTAGGTCTTGAGGAAGAATCCGGCGAAGTCGGCCATCGAGTACATCACGCCCTTCGGCATGCCGGTCGTGCCGCCGGTGTAGAGCATGTAGATCTCGTCGCCCCGCGGCGCGATGCGCGCGGCGGGCGCGACGCTCGATTGGATCGCTTCGTAGGACACGGCGCCCTCGACGCGCACCGCGCCTGCCGCCGCGGGCCCGTCGTCGACCTCGACGAAGAGCTTCACGCGCGGCGCGCGCGGGCGCACCGCCGCGACGCGATCGGCGAGCGACGAGTGGAAGACGAGCGCCTCCATGTCGGAGTTGTCGATCAGGTACGCGAGCTCCTCGTCGAGGTAACGGTAGTTCACGTTGATCGGGATGCCGCGGATCTTCATCGCGGCGAAGTTCGTCTCGCAGTACTCGGGCGAGTTGTAGAGGTACATCCCGACCTTGCTGTGCGGCCCGAGCCCGGCGTCGAGGAGCGCCCGCGCGAGGCGAGCGGCGCGGAGCTCGTAGTCGCGCCACGAGATGCGGCGCGTGCCGTGGACGACCGCGGGGGCGTCGGGCGTCGCGTCGGCGACGGCTTCCCAGATGGCTCCGAAGTGGACGTGCATGGTCGGGCCGTCTTTAGCGCGACGCGCGCGGGTGGTGCCAGCGGGGCGGGCGGAATCGTGCGGCCGTGGTCCGGGAGGTCGGCCCGAACCGCGCTCCGGGCCGGCCGGGACGAGAGAGCGCGCTCGATGGCGCGGTACGGTGCGTCGTAGTACGAAGCCGCGTGCCGCACGCCCCGTTCCACGTCCGTCCCGGCGAGAGGCGCGCCCCGTTCGTGTTCACCGTCGAGCATGCGTCGGCGGCGGTGCCCGACGAGTACGCCGCCCTCGGCCTCGGCCCGGCCGCGCTCGCGGAGCACGTGGCCTGGGACATCGGGGCCGCAGCGCTCGCGCGCGCTCTCGCGGCCGAGTTCGCGGCGCCGGTCGTCGAGAGCGGCTGCTCTCGGCTCGTCGTCGACTGCAACCGCGACCTCCACGACCACGACCTCATCGTCGAGGAGACGCACGGGGTCGCGGTGCCCGGAAACCACGCGCTCGATACGGCCGCGCGCGCCGACCGGATCACGCGCTGGCACGCGCCGTACCACGCGGCCGTCGACGAGGTGCTCCGGATGGGGGCGGCTTCGACGGTTCTCGTGAGCGTGCACACGTTCACGCCGGAGCTCCGTGGCCGGCGGCGCGCGCTCGAGGTCGGCGTGCTCTACGACGACCACGTCGGCCTCGCCGGTACGCTCGCCGACGCGCTCGCCGCGACGGGTCTCGTCGTCCGCCACAACGAGCCCTATTCCGGGCTCGACGGCCTCATCTACTCGGCGCGCGTCCACGGCGCGCGCCACGGGCTCCGCTACGTCGAGCTCGAGGTCAACAACGGGCTGCTCCGCGACGATGCGGGCGTCGGTCGGATGGCGGGCAAGGTGGCCGCGGGTTTGCGCGGGTTACTGCGATAGCGCCGGCCCTGCGCGTCATCGGCGGCCGGTTTCGCGAAACGCGCCGCCGTGGCAAGGAGAGTGGATGGCCGCCGATCCACCGTCGCCGTCGGACCGCAAGCGCCGTGCCCGGGAGCTCTGCCGCGAGTACCTCATGCCGGCCCGCGTCGCGGCCTGGGAGAATCTTGGCGTTCCGCTCGTGATCGGGCGGCGCGAGGGCTACCGCATCTGGGATCTCGACGGGCACGAGCTCTTCGACCTGCACCTGAATGGCGGCACCTACAATCTCGGCCACCGTCATCCGGAGCTCGTCGCAACGCTGCGCGCCGATCTCGAGACGCTCGACGTCGGCAACCACCACTTTCCGTCCGAGGCGCGCGGCGAGCTCGCGGAGAAGCTCGCGCGGCTGACCCCCGGTGATCTCCACTACTCGGTATTCGTGCCCTCGGGCAGCGAGGCGAACGACCTCGCGATCCGGGTGGCGCGGCGCGCGACCGGCCGGCGGAAGATCGTCGCCCTCGAGGAGGCCTTTCACGGCCGCGCCGGTCTCGGGGCCGCCGCCGGCCGCGACGACATGGCGCGCTACTTCCTCTCCGACGACCCGAGCGAGTTCCTGACGGTCCCGTTCGACGACCTCGACGCGATGGACCGCGTGCTCGCGCCCGGCGACGTCGCGGGCGTGCTCATGGAGACGCTGCCGGCGACCTACGGCTTCCCCGTGCCTTCCGACGGCTACCTCGCCGGGGTGAAGGCGCTCTGCGAACGGTACGGGACGCTCTACGTCGCCGACGAGGTGCAGACCGGCCTCGGGCGGACCGGCGATCTCTGGGGCGTCGAAGGGTTCGGCGTCGATCCCGATCTGCTGGTCACGGGCAAGGGCCTCTCGGGCGGGCTCTATCCGATCGCGGCGGTCGTGATGACCCGGCGGGCGGGTGCGTGGCTCGGCGAGCAGGGCTGGGGCTACGTCTCGACCTTCGGCGGCGCCGAGCTCGGCTGCCGGGTCGCGTCCCGCGTACTCGATCTCTGCTCGGACCCCGCGGTGCTCGCCGGCGTGCGGCGTACGGCCGAGCGGGTCGCGGCGGGGCTCGCCGATCTCCGCGCTCGGCATCCGTTCCTGGTCGGCGTCCGCCAGCGCGGCGTCGTGATCGGTCTCGAGACGGCGAGCGAGCTCGGCGGCATGCAGCTCTCGCGCGCGCTCTATCCGCGCGGCGTGTGGGCGATGTTCTCGGGCTTCGCGCCGTCGGTCCTGCAGTTCAAGGTCGGGCTCCTCGTCGACGACGCGTACTGCGACGAGTTGCTCGCGCGCCTCGACCTCGCACTCGGCGACGTGGAGCGCGAGCGCGCGTGACGACGGCTTCGGCGGCCTTCGCGGCGCTTGCGACCGACGAGCAGGTCGCGCGGCTCGCCGGGCTCGCGACCCGCGCGCTCGCGTCCTGGGATCTCGCGGCGCCGCGGGTCGAGCTCGTGAAGTACCGCGAAAACGCGGTGTTCCTCGTGACGACCGCGGACGGCGGGCGCGCGATCCTGCGCGTCCACCGGCCGCGCTACCGGAGCGACGACGACATCCGTTCCGAGCTCGCGTGGATGCGCGCGCTCGACGCCGACGGCATCCCGACGCCGGCCGCCATCGCGACGCGCACCGGCGAGTGGCTCACGACGGTCAGCGCCGCCGGCGTCCCCGAGCCGCGCCAGTGCGACCTCATGACATGGGTGCCGGGGAAGCCTCCGGGAACGCTCGAGGCCGGCGTCGCCGCGGACGCCGCCGGCCTCAGGACGCTCTATCGGACCGTCGGCGGGCTCGCCGCACGCATGCACGCGCACGCCGCCGCGTGGCCGAAGCCCGCGCGCTTCAGCCGGCCCGCATGGAACGTCGCCACCCTCGTCGGCGACGACCCGACCTTCGGCCGCTTCTGGGAGCTCGACGCCATCGGCGCCGAGGAGATGCCGATCCTCCTCGCGGCGCGCGACCGCGTCCGCGCGCGCCTCGCAGCGCGGCCGGCCGACGTGTTGATCCACGGCGACCTGGTTCCCGACAACATCCTCGTCGACGGCGCGACGACCCGTGTGATCGACTTCGACGACTTCGGCTGGTCGTGGATCGGCTTCGAGGTCGCGACCTCCCTCTACACCTTGCAAATGGCGGGCGGCTTCGACGATGCCCTCGCCGGCTATCTCGAGGGCTATCGCGAGCTGCGGCCGTTCCCGGAGGCCGATCTCGAGCTGCTCCCCGATCTCCTGATGGCGCGCGGGCTCAGCTACCTCGGCTGGCCCGTCGGCCGCCCGGAAATCGAATCGACGCGGAACCTCGTTCCGATGCTCGTCTACGCGGTGACCGACGAGGCGCGGCGCTATCTCGACGCGTCCGGGTGAGCGGGCGCCGGACAGCAATCGGGGGGGCAGACGTCGGGACTCGGCGGCAGCGGACCGACGCTCCGGGGCGGCGCGCCGCGCAAGCGCTCGAGCACGAGCTCGCGGACGCAGGCGACGAAGCTCGGATGCGTGCCGACGGTGGCGGCGCGGACCATCGCGAGGCCGAGATCGTCGCAGAAGCGCCGCGCTTCGACGTCGAGGTCGTAGAGCACCTCGACGTGGTCCGAGAGGAAGCCGATCGGAGCGATCACGATGCCGGACACGCCCGCCGCGTGGAGCGCGCGGACGTGGTCGAGCACGTCGGGCTCGAGCCAGGGAACCTGCGGCGGCCCGCTGCGGCTCTGCCAGGCGAGGTCCCAGCGGACGTGTCCGAGACGCTCGGCGACGAGCGCGGCGTTCGCGCGGAGCTCGCGCTCGTAGGCGCAGCCGTCGGCCATGGAGCGCGGCACGCTGTGCGCCGTGAAGACGAGGCGCGCGGTGTCCCGGGCGCCGGGCGCGAGCTCCCCGCGCAGTCGTTCCCATGCCGCGCGGACGCATTCGGACGTGGCCTCGACGAAGCCCGGGTGGTTGAAGAAGCGCCGGAGCGGCTCGATCGTCGGCGCGTCGGCGACCGCCTCCCGGGCGCGCGCGATGTCCTCGAGGTACTGCCGGCATCCTGAGTAGGAGCTGTGGGCCGACGTGACGAAGGCGAGGGCGCGGCGCACGCCGGCCGCCTGCATCTCGCCGACCGCGTCGGCGAGCAGCGGGTGCCAGTTGCGGTTCCCGAAGAAGATCGGGAGGTCGATGCCGTGCGCCGCGAAGTCGGCGCGGAGCGCGGCGATGAGCGCGCGGTTCTGGTCGTTGAGCGGGCTCCGTCCGCCGAGGTGACGATAGCGCTCGCCGACGATCGCGAGTCGCTCGCGCGGGATACCGCGGCCGCGCGTGACGTTCTCGAGGAAGGGCATCACGTCCTCGGGACGCTCGGGGCCGCCGAACGAGACGAGGAGGAGCGCGTCGTAGGCGGTCATCGCGGTCGTTTCAGAGGCGCGCGACGATGGCGTCGGCCATCGCGATCGTGCCCGCCGTTCCGCCGAGGTCGCGCGTCACCCGGGTGCCCTCGCGGAGCACCGCCGCCGTCGCGGCGGTGATGCGATCGGCATGCGCGCCGAGCCCGAGGTGGCGCAGCATGGCGAGCGCCGACACCAGCAGCATCATCGGATTCGCGCCGTCGCGCGCCGCGAGCTCGGGCTCGTCCTCGTAGATCGCCTCGAAGACGGCGAGGTCGTCGCCGAAGCTCGCGCTCGGCACCACGCCGAGCCCGCCCGCGAGCCCGGCGCAGAGGTCCGACACGAGGTCGCCGTAGAAGTTCTGCATCACCATCACGTCGAACTGGTAGGGGTTCATGACGAGCTGCATGCAGGTGTTGTCGACGATCAGCTCCTGGAGGGCGATCGCGGGATGGTCCTTCGCGACGGCGCGGCAGCAGTCGAGGAAGAGGCCGTCCGAGCGTTTCATGATGTTGGCCTTGTGGACGGCCGTCACCTTCTTCCGGCCGGCGGCCGCCGCGTGCGCGAACGCGAAACGCGCGATCCGCGTGCACGCCTGCGCGGTCGTGACCTTGATGCTTTCGACGACGCCGGGCACCACCCGGTGCTCGATGCCGGCGTACTCGCCCTCGGTGCTCTCGCGGACGACGATGAGGTCGAGGTCGGGATACCGCGAGGCGCGGCCGGGGAAGCTCTTCACCGAGCGCACGTTGGCGTAGAGGTCGAGCATCTTGCGGAGCGCGACGTTCGGGTTCTCCTGCGTCTCGCCGAGCCTGGCGGCGAGGTGGCCCTTCAAGGCGACGCGCGTCCGCAACACTGAACCGACGAGCTCGGCCGGGATCGCCGCGCCCTGCCGGCGGAGCGCCTCGTCGCCGGCCGCGACGCGCTCCCACGCGACCGGCACGGCGGCGGCCGCGAAGATCCGCGCGACGGCGTCGGCGAGCGCCGGGCCGGCGCCGTCGCCGGGGATGAGCGTCACCGTGCGCTCGGCGCTCACGTCGTCGCTTCCCGCAGCGCGGCGACGATCGCGTCGCGGACGTCGGTCGTCCCCGCGCGCCCGCCGAGGTCGCGCGTCCGGACGCGGCCCGCGGCGAGCACGGAGCTCGTCGCGTCGACGACGCGCCGCGCGGCCGCGTGCTCGCCGAGGTGCTGCAGCATGAGGGCGCCGGAGAGGATCAGCGCCAGCGGGTTCGCGAGGTTCTTGCCGGCGATGTCGGGCGCGCTCCCGTGCACCGCCTCGAAGACCGCCGCGTGCGTGCCGACGTTCGCCCCCGGCACGACGCCGAGTCCGCCGACCAGTCCGGAGCACAGGTCCGATACGATGTCGCCGTAGAGGTTCTCGAGCAGGACGACGTCGAAGCGGGTCGGATCGAGGACGAGCTGCATGCAGAGGGTGTCGACCGCGATCTCCTCGTAGCCGACGTCGGGGTGGCGCGCCGCGACCACGCGGCAGCAGTCGAGGAAGAGCCCGTCCGTCATCTTCATGATCGAGGCCTTGTGCGCGGCGGTGACTTTGCGCCGGCCGTCGCGGCGCGCGAGCATGAAGGCGTACTCCGCGATCCGGAGGCACGCTTGCTCGGTGAAGACCTTGAGGGTCTCGATCACCCCCGGCACGACCTCGTGCTCGAGCCCGGCGTAGAGGCCCTCGGTGTTCTCGCGGATGATGACGAGATCGACCCGCTCGTGGCGGGTCGGGACGCCCGGCAGCGTGCGCACCGGCCGTACGCTCGCGTAGAGGTCGAGCGCCTTTCTGAGGCGCACGTTCACGCTCTGGAAGCCGCCGCCGATCGGTGTCGTCACGGGGCCTTTCAGCGCCGTCCCGGTCTCGCGGATCGCGGCGAAGACCGACTCGGGGAGCGGATCGCCCTCGTGCTCGATCGCCGGCAGCCCGGCGGCGCGCTCCGTCCACTCGATCCGGACACCCGTTGCGTCGATCACGGCGCGCGCCGCGTCCGCTACCTCCGGCCCGATGCCGTCTCCCGGAAGGAGCGTGACGCGATGACCCATGTCGCGGGCACCTTAGCGCGCTCGGCCGGTGCGCGCACGCCGCGCGCGGCGGACGGATCAGGGAGTGGGAAGGTGCCGCCGTCGGGTCAACGAGAAGGACGTCGTTCCAGAGTACCGAGACCGCCGCCACCGGCCATCGTTTGATTGTTCCCCAGGGTCAACGAGAAGGACGTCGTTCCAGAGTACCGAGGGGCTGATCGGGAGCCCGCGGATCGACGAGCACCAGTCGGGCGGCCGCGAGCGCGTCCTCCGGGAGCGTGACGGTCCGCGTGACGGCGTCGCCCGGGACGAGGGCGGCCGGCCGCAGGACCCGGGCGGACACTTCGCCCCGCGGATCGTCCGACGGCCCGTACCAGCGGATCACGAGGGGCGTCGGCTCGATCGGGTCCGGATGGCGGTAGGTGACGAGCCCCCGGTTCTCGAAGGTCACGGCGAGCCGGCCCGGATCCGCCGGATCGAGCGCGAGACGGACCGCGAGGGCCGCCGGGTCGCTCGTGGTCGGGGCCGACGGCGGGAGGGCGTAGAGCATCTCGGTGCCGGCCCGGGCGAGCTCGACGAGGTGCGCCGCGCTCGCCACGGACGGCAGGAGCCCCGTCGCGGTCGGGATCGCGAGGTGGACGACGACGCTCCCGAGCCCGAGGGCGGCCAGGGCTCCAGCGGCGCGGGCGTCGCCGGGGACCCGCGCTGCGTAGTGGGCGACGTCGTCCTGGAGCGGGGTCAGGAAGGAGTTGTAGCAGGCGGCGACCCGATGGCCGTGATACGCGCCCGCGAGGACGAAATCGCCCATGCGGAAGAACCGGCCGCGCCCGAGCTCGTACGGGACGTCGAGGACGGCTCCGGGCGGGATGCGCTCGTAGGCCGCGAGTACCACGTCCGGCGGGCGGACGACGTAGGCCTGCAGCGTGACCGTGCGTCCGAACGCGCGCCGCGCGATGCCCGGAACGAACACCTCCGCGAGCGCCGCCGCGACCAGGACGAGCGCGATGGCGGCGCGTGCGCCCGCGCCGCGTCCGCGCCCGAGCGCCGCGACGCCGAGGCCCGCGAGCGCGCTCGCGACGAGGTACCACCCGGTCACGACCGCGCCACCGCGGCGTACGGCATCGAAGCCCGGCACGATGCCGCCGAGGAGGCCGAAGAGCGAAGGGATCGCGAGGTCGATTCCCGGCACGCGCAGCCCCGCGCTGGCGCCCCAGGCCACGACGAGACCGGCGACGAGGAGCGCGGCCCGCGGGGGCGCTGCGTCCGCGGGATCCCGCCGCCGGGCGCGCGCGAGGAGCGCCGTCGCCGCCAGCACGAGGACGACGGTGCCGGCGTACGCGCCGCCGCCCGGCGCGAAGTCGCCGGCCGTGTAGAGAAGCTGGTGGCGCCCAGCGAGCGAGCCCCACGTCTCCTTGAACGTGAGATACGGACCGAGCACGAGCGCGACGGCTCCGACGTTCGCGAGTCCGGCGGCGGCGAGCTTCGGGAGGACGGCGCGCCAGGCGTCGCGGCGGCGCCACAGGCCCGCGACGCTCACCGCCGCGACCACGATCGCGTGCGGCACGAGCGGGTAGATGCTTTCGAGGCTCTGCAGCGAGCTGCAGAGCGCGACCGCGGCCGCCGCCGGCCAGGCCGGCCGGCGGAAGAAGCGATGCAGGGAGAGCAGCGTCAGGACGGTCCAGTGATTCGCCACCGCCGACAGGTGCACGAGGTCGCCGAGGCGTGCCGGGTGGATCGCGAAGATCGTCCCGGCGACGAGCGCCGCGGCCGCGCTGCCGGTGTAGCCGCGCACCAGGAGATGCATGGCGAAGCCGGCGAGCGCGACCGAGAGCACCGTGACCGCGTTGTAGGTGAGGACGGGGTCGCCGCTCAGGGCGTACGGCAGGAGGCCGAGGAGCCCCTGGCCGAGCTCGTGCTGACCGAGCATGAGCGCGTGCCGGAGGGGATGGCACTGCGGCCCGTCGAGGAGCGTCGACGGGGCGTGGAAGAGGGCGCGCGCGTGCGCCGTCACGACCGCGACCACGAGCTTCTGGTCCGCCATCGTGATGCCGCGCCACGCAGGCGGCACGTCGGCCGGGATCGCCGCGAGCCGCGCCGGCGCCGGCAGCACGGCGCGCAAGGCGAAGAGCGCGAGCGCGACGTAGAAGCCGGCTGCGAGGATCGTGCGCGCGCGCGTCGTCATGCGTCGGGATGTGAGACAGAGCGCAGCCGCGTGACCGCGTCAACGGCCGATCGGCCGATCGGATTGACGCGCGCCGCTCGACTCCGTAAGAGCCCGTCGTGCGGCGACGAGACTCGTTCCGGCTCCGAACATCGTCGGGCCGCCGCACCATGCTCCTCGGAGTCGTGGTGGCCGCGGGGCTCGCAGTGCTCGGGTGCGCGCCCGGCCCTGCCGCGCTCCCCGACATCGTCCTCGTAGTGATCGATACGCTGCGGGCCGATCACCTGGGATCGTACGGCCATGGGCGGGCGCAGACCCCGCGCCTCGACGATTTTGCCGCGCGCGGAACGCGTTTCAGCATGGCGCGCGCGACCAGCTCGTGGACGCTGCCGAGCACCGCGAGCATCCTGAGCGGTCGCTATCCCGCCGAGCACGGAGCCGAGCGCATGACGCTCATGATCGGCGAGAAGCAACTGATGATGGCCGAAATGCTTGCCGCCGGCGGATACGACACCGCGGGGTTCTCTGCCAACGCGGCGGTGGTGACGCCGGAATCAGGATTCGCCCAGGGGTTCGGCCGCTTCGACGTGCTCGAGCGCCGCGGGGAGCAGAGCGGCCCCGATCCGGTTTGGCCGAGCAGCGCGCAGAAGCCGGCACAGCCCGATGCGACCGCGGACGTCGTGACCGATGCCGCTCTCGCCTGGGTCTCGTCACGTGCGGCGGCGAGCCATCCGTACTTCCTGTACGTGCACTACTTCGATCCGCACGCGAGCTATTCGCCTCCACGAGCCTACGCCGAAAAGTTCGGGGTCCGGTCCGACGATCCGCTGCGTGGACCGGGGCAGGCCCTGGTGATGCTGAAGAAGACGCTGACCGATCAGGAGCTCGCGACGTTGCGTGCGCTCTACGATGCCGAGATCGCGTTCATGGACCACGAGGTCGGACGTCTCCTCGACGGTCTCGGGTTCGGCCGGAGGCGCGACGTGGTCGTCGTGATCACCGCCGATCACGGCGAGGAGTTCGGAGACCACGGCCGCATGCAACACACGAAGACCCTCTACGAGGAGGTCTTGCGCGTACCACTCCTGATCGGCGGCGGCGATTTTTCGAGTGGGCAGGTCGTGGCCGCGCCGGTGTCGCTGGTCCGCATCTTTCCGACCATCGCGGAGCTGGCGCGGGTCGCGCCGCCATCCGGGCTGCCGGGACGCTCGCTGCTCCCGGTGCTGCGGGGAGCCGCGCCCGCGCCCGAGCCGGAGACGGTGTTCGCCGATCTCCCGTCCGGGGCGGTTCATCGCGCCGCCGTCGTCGACGGCTCCTGGAAGCTCGTGCTCGACCATGGATTCGCTCCGGTGCTCTACGATCTCGCGGCCGACGCGGGCGAGACCACGCAGCGGAATCAGAGCCAAGGCGCGCGTGCCACCGCGCTGCAGAAGGCCATCGGCGAGCACAATAAGATCTGCTACCGCGCGCGCGCCGCCGCGCCGCCGGTGCCGATCACCGTCGAGCCCGATCGGCGCGAGCGTCTCCGGCAGCTCGGATACGTCGTGGATTGAAGCTCCTCGCGGTCGCCTACTTCTCGAGCTCTTCGCGGATCGAGTAGATCTTCTGCCGCGCCTCGGCGACGTAGACGTCGAGGTTCCGCCGGTGGTTCGCCGTGAGGCCGGCGTCGCCGCCGTCGAGCACGATGAACGGCTTCAGAAGCGCGGCGCGCTCGAGGGACGAGGCGACCTCCTCGACGAGCGGCGGCAGGGCGTCGCGGTCCGCGAACGAGCGGTCGTACTCGCGCTGGATCGCGCGCAGGCAGGCCGCCATCACGTGGGCGTAGCCCTGCGCGTGGTAGAACATGTCGTCGCTCTCCCACGGCCGGACGCGGTGGCCGTCGATCTCGGTGCGGTAGAGGCTGGCGTGCGCGTCGCCGAGCATGTCGCTCCACGCCTGGAAGAGCCGCAGCAGATCCATGTGGCGGAGCGTGAGCGGCTTCGACGTCTGGAGCTCGGGCTTCAAGCCGCGCACGTAGTCCTCCAGGTACCGGACGCCGAGCGCGTAGCGTCCCTCGGCGGTCGGGTAGAAGAACCGCCATTCGTCGTAGCGGAAGGCGTTGTCCGCCTTGTCGAGGTTCGCGTCGAAGGGGTCGCTCGAGATCTTGGTGAGATGCTCCTTCACCACCTGGGTGGTCCGGCGGACGGCCTTCAGGATGCCGAGCTGGCGGTTGGCATTGTTGTCGGCCAGGACGCGCGGACCCCAGAGAAAGAAGTCGTTCGGGCGCCAGCCGGTGCCGGAGAGCTCGTGGCGCATGATCGCGGCGAGCGTCGTCGCGAGGAGCGTCCCCGGCGGCGGGGTCTCGCCGGGCGGCGTGAGCGCGTCGAGGTCGAGCGGCAGGCGGTCGTGGCGGATCTGGCCGAAGTGCAGGACGCCGACGCCCGCGAGCCAGAGCAGCGCCAAGAGCGCGAAGCGGTTGAACACGAGGCGGCCGAGCCAGGTCATGCGTCCTCCGGTGCGGCGCTCACGGCCGCACGAAACGTTGGTAGATCTTCGGCAGCTCACGCGGCAGCGCCGTGATGTCCTCGATCACGAGATAGCGGGAAGCTTCGCACATCTCCTTCAGGTAGTCGTGCCCGGCCTTGTCGACGGTGATGCAGAATGGCGTCACGCCGGCGCGCGCCGCCTCCTGGAAGGCCATCGTGGTGTCCTGGATGCCGTAGACGTTCGAGCGGCGGTCGTCGCCGTAGTCGACGTCTTGCGGGAACCCGTCGGAGAGCAGGATCACGTGCTTCGAGCGCGCGGCGACGTTGCGCATCTTGGCCACCGCGTGGCGCAGCGCCGCCCCCATGCGCGTCGAGCGCTTCGGCTCGATCGCGCCGATCCGGCCCTTCACCGCGCTCGTGAGCGGCTCGTTGAAGTGCTTCACGAGGTAGAGCTCGACCTGCCGGCGGCCGTGGCCGGAGAATCCGCAGATGCCGTAGGTGTCGCCGATCTCCTCGAGCGCCTCGGCCATGACGACCAGCGCCTCCTTCGTGATGTCGATGACGCGGCGGCCGGCCGGCGCGTCGGGCACGGGCTCGTCGGTCGAGGCGCTCATGTCGACGAGGAAGAGCGTCGCGACGTCGCGCTCTTCGCGCTGCTTCGCCTGGTAGAGCTTCGGCGACGGCGGATGCCCCGAGCGCCGGTCGGCGCGCGCCGTGATCACGGCGTCGAGATCGAAGTCCTCGCCGTCCTCGAGGCCGTGGATCACCCGGTAGCGCTCGGGACGGATGCGCTGGAACTGGCGGCGCACCTCCGGGAGCAGGTCGGCGTGGGTCGCGAGGGTCTGGTGGAAGAAGTCGCCGGTGTCGCTCTCGAGCGGGATCTCGGCGAGCCGGCACCAGGCGTGGCGGTAGTCGGCGATGCGGTAGTCCCACTCGTCGTAGAGGAACTCGCCCTCGCCCGCCGCGTGCGGCAACGCCGCCGCGCGGCCGCTCTGCGCCTGGCGCAACAGGTTCTGCAGCTCGGCCATGCGCTCGCGCGGGAGCTTGCCGGCGAGATCGGACACGTAGAGGCCGAGCGCGGCGAGGTCCTCGCCGTGGCCCTGCGCCGCCGTGATGCGCACGCCCGATTGCAGGAGCTTCAGGAGCTCCTCGGGATCGAGCGGCACGCCGGCCGGACCGTCGCTTTCCTCGTCCGTGAGGGCGAGGGCGACTTCGTCGCCCAACTGCTGGTCTATCGGATCGGGCGCCTCCGGCGCCTTCGTGGCATCCTCCTCGCCGCCGCCGAGCACTTCGCCGCCGTCGAGGTAGAAGCGCGCGTCCTCGGCGAGGGCGGCGAGATCCTCGTCGTCGGCCGGCCCGTGCATCGCGCTCGCGAGCAGCGCGCCGGGCTCGCCGCGCATCATGTCGTCGTACACGGCGCGGGTGACGGCGGCGCTGTCCGCGACGGTCGCCGCGGGTGTCCCGAGCCGCGCCGCGAGCGTCGGCACGCGGCGCGCGAGCTCCGGCAGGCGCGCCTCGCGCAGCAGGTGGACGAGGTGCCCGAGGGTTCCGGGCAGGCGGCGCCCTCCGTGCTCGAGCTCGGCCGCGACCGCCGCGAGGTCCCCGGCGAGGCCGCGATAGCGGCGCGCGATGCCGGCGTCGACGCGGACGCCGTCGAAGATGGCGAAGAGCTCGCCCGCGACGCCGGGGTGGTCGAAGCCCGCGAAGAAGCGCTCGAGGGGCGGGTCGAGGGCGTCGCTCCCGAACTCGCGGCGCCCGGCGTGCTGCGCCGCGATCAGTCGGTAGAGGCGGAGGTTGCTCTCGGCCTCGGCGAAGGTCGCGAGCGCGGCCGGAAAGAGCGCGGTCTCGCGGCTCGGCGCATCGTCGCCCTCCGGCGTCGCCCGCTCGTCGAACGGCGGGCGGTAGCCGACGTCGGCGCGCCCCGCGACCTGCCAGCTCCGACCGGTCAGCATCTGGAGATAGCGCTTCAGGAGCCCCTGCACTTCGGGAAGCTCGACGGCCGTCGACTCCGCCGCGAGCACCGCGCGGCTCGTCCGCGAGTCGAGACCGAAGTAGGCGGCGCCGGCGTCGGGATGCTCGACCGCACGCTCGAGCCCCGCCGCCACCCAGCGCTCGATCCCGTCGATGCCGGTGCGCTCGAGGAGCCGGGGCAGCATCCGGTAGAACGGGACGGTGCCGGTCGGGAACACCGCCGCGACGCGGCCGGCGAGCGCGATCAGCGGGGCGCGCACGTCGCGGGGCGTGTGGCCGAGGATCGCGCGCAGGACCGGCAGGAGGTCGGTGAGGGTGTCGGCGGCGTCGCGTGCGACCGGCCGCAGGCTCGCGAGGAGGTCCGCGCGCGCCTCCGGGACGACGGCGAGCGCGGCCGGGAGCGAAAAGTACGCCTCGACGCCGAGCGCGGGGGCGCGCTCCGCGGCGAGGGTCGCGAGCTCGAGGACGCCGCCGCGCTCCGCCTCGTCGAGTTCGCGGAGGGCCGGCGGCAGACTCGCGAATAGGTCGACCCGCGCCCGACCCGCCGCCGCCGCGGCGCGCCCGAGCGCGGCGAAGCGCGCGTAGTCCCGCGGCGCGAAGAGCGGCGCCGCGAGCCCGGTCGCTTCGAAGAAGGCGAGCGCTAGGACCTCGCCGTCGAAGCCGTGGCGCGCGAGCGACAACCCTTCGGCGACCCAGCGCCGGAGCCGTCCGTCGCCGGGCGCGAGACCCGCGAGCGCCGGCAGGCTCGCCGTGACGAAGGCCTCGCCGAGGCGGCGCGACACGACCAGCACGTCGCTCGCGAGCGTGAGCCAGGCGTCGAGCTCCGCCGCCGGCAGGCTCGCGAGCGCGGCGGGCGCCTCGGCGAAGTAGGACGCGGCGGCGTTCCGCGAGCCGTGGTCGCCGAGCGCGAGCCGCTCGCCGCCAGCGACCCAGCGCGCGAAGGCGCCTTCGCCGAGCGCCCACGCGGCCGGCGCCTGCCGGCAGTACTGCTGGGCGAGCGTGAGCGACGTCGCGGCGAGCCGGTCGCCGACCGCGAGGAGAAGATCGCGCGCGTGCGCCGGAAGCGCCGCGAGGCGCGGGCGCAGTTCGGCCGCGCCCGCGTCGAGGTGGCGGCTCTCGTACCACAGGCTGCGAAGACGCCTCACGGCCACGTCCGGTCGACTCTAGGGGAAGATCGAGGCAACCATCTCGTCGAGCGCGCGGCGCATCTCGGCGTCGTCGGTGAGGGAGCGGCTGATCGCGGCGGTGCAGGCGCGCCGCGCCGGGATGCCGTTCGCCATGAGTTTCGCCGCGTAGATGAGGAGCCGCGTGCTGACCCCCTCGGCGAGCCCGCCGCCGCGCAGGTTCCGCACCTTCTCGCCGAGCGTCGCGAGCTCGAGCGCGATGTCCATGTCGGTCTCGCCCTCGTGCGCGACGATCTGCGCTTCCTTGTCGCGCGGCGGGTAGTCGAACTCGAGGCTCACGAAGCGCTGTCGGGTCGACTGCTTCAGGTCCTTGAGCACGCTCTGGTAGCCCGGGTTGTAGGAGATGACGAGCAGGAAGTCGGGATGGGCCTCGAGGATCTCGCCCTTCTTGTCGATCGGCAGGATGCGGCGGTGGTCGGTGAGCGGATGGATCAGGACGATCGTGTCTTTGCGCGCCTCGACGATCTCGTCGAGGTAGCAGATCGCCCCGTGCTTCACGGCCTGCGTGAGCGGGCCGTCGATCCACACCGTCTCGTCGCCCTCGATGAGGTAGCGGCCGACCAGGTCGCTGCCCGTCAGGTCCTCGTGGCAGGCGACCGTGACGAGCCGGTCGCCGCGCGTCCGCTCCGGGTGGAGCTTCGCCGCCATGTACTCGACGAAGCGCGTCTTGCCGCAGCCCGTCGGTCCCTTGAGGAGGATCGGCAGGCGCTTCGCGTACGCGGCGGTGAAGACCTCGATCTCGTCGCCGATCGGGAGATAGTAGGGCGTGGCCATGAGCGCGCGATTCTAGGGGCGGCCCGGCGGCCAAGCAATCGCGACGGGCGCCGCGGAGTCTCGGTTTGGTGGTGCATCGCAGTCTTCGTCGGTGTCGCCGGCGGGTGGGTCAGGGAGGGCTCCTACGGTCGCCGGGTCGCTGGTCCCGGCGCTCAAAGCCCGCCGGAGCTTCTCCGTCCTGCGCACGACGCGAGCTGACGGCTCCCCGAAGCCCTCTCTGACCCACTCGCAGGCGATTCCATCGAACACGATCGCTGTGACGGCTTGTCGACTCCGCGCGCGCATAGACCTGCGATCGAGCGCGCAGACATCTGTTGTTCGAACGGATGCAGCACGCAGGCGGGTCGGGGATGGTTTCGGGGAGCCGTCAGCTCGCGTCGTGCGCAAGCCAGAGAGCCACCGGCGGGCAGTATGCGCTGGGTGGCACGAACCCGGCGACCGTAGGAGCCATCGCCGACCCGCCTGCGTGCTGCTACCGATCGCTTCATGGCTGCCGACGAAACCGAGACACTGCTCGGCGCGCATCGGGCGCCGTCCCGGCTCGGGGGGCGCGTGCGATCCTCGTGGCGTTGCGTCGTGCGAGCGCGGCACGTACAGCGGGCGCCATGCCGAAAGCCACCACCGCCGCCAGGATCGCCAAGACCGCGCCGCCCGCGTGCTTCACCGGGTTCGCCGACCGCGACGCCCGCTTCTTCACCAAGCTCGCCAGGAACCAGAGCCGCGACTGGTTCGCGGCCAACCGCGACGAGTACGAGGAGGGCTGGCTCGCGCCGATGAAGGCGCTCCTCGCCGCCGTCCGCGAGAAGCTCGCGCCGCGCTACGCGCACGAGGAGATCGCGCCGCCGAAGGTGTTCCGCATCTACCGCGACGTGCGGTTCTCGAAGGACAAATCGCCCTACAAGACCCACGTCGGCGGCTATCTCGGCATCGCGGGAAGCGGCGCGGGACCGTCCGGCGCGGCGGCGCTCTACTTCCATGTCGGCGCGGGCGAGCTTTTCGCCTGCGCCGGGCAGTACGTGATGGACGGCGAGCAGCTGAAGCGCTTCCGCGCCGCGGTCGACGACGCGAAACGCGGGCCCGAGCTCGCGAAGCTCGTCGCCGCGCTCGGACGCGCCGGCTTCACGATCGACTCCTACGAGCGGACGCAGCGCGTGCCGCGCGGCTTCGATCCCGAGCACCCCCGCGCGGAGCTCCTGCGCCGCAAGGGGTTGATCGTGATGTTCCCGGCGCCCGCGCGCGCGCTCCTCACGTCGCCGAAGCTCGTCGACGCGCTCGTGGCGCACGCGAAGAAGGCGGTGCCGCTCGTGGAGTGGCTCGCCGCGGTGACGGGCTAGCGGCGCTCCCGGTCGCGGGCGGTGTCGGTCGCGATCACGTAGAGCGGCCGGCCCTTCACTTCCTCGAAGATGCGGCTCACGTAGGTGCCGAGGATGCCGAGCGCGACGAGCTGGATGCCGGAGAGGAACGCGACGGCGACGAACACCGACGTCCACCCCGCCGGCGTCGCGCCGCCGAAGAGGCGGCCGAGGATCCCGTAGGCGACGAGGAGCAGACTCAAGCCGAAGACGGCGAAGCCCATCCACGCGACGAGCTGGAGGGGGAAGTTGGAGAACGCGGTGACGCCGTCGAGCGCCAGGCGGACGAGCTTCGTGTAGGGATACTTCGTCTCGCCCGCGAAGCGCTCGGCGCGCTTGTAGCGGACCTCGGCGTGACGGAAGCCGAGCCAGCGGATGAGCCCGCGGACGTAGCGGTTGCGCTCCGGCATGCGGTTGAGCGCGTCCGCGACCCGGCGGTCGAGGAGGCGGAAGTCGCCGACGTCCGGCGTCATGTCCACCGACGCGATCCGCTGCAGCACCCGGTAGAAGGTCCGGATCAGGAAGAGCCGGAGCGCGCTCTCGCCGGGGCGCTCGGTGCGCACGGCCGACACGACCTCCCATCCTTCGCGCCACTTGGCGACGAGCTCCGGGATCACCTCCGGCGGATCCTGCAGGTCGGCGTCGATGACGACGACGGCGCGGCCGCGGGCGTGCTCGATGCCGGCCGTCACCGCGGCCTGGTGGCCGAAGTTCCGACTCAGGCGCAGAACGCGGAGGCGCGCGTTCCGGTCCGCGGCGTCGAGCAGGATCGCGGGCGACTCGTCGATCGAGCCGTCGTCGACGAACACGACCTCGTAGTCGGGCGTCGCCGTTTCGAGCATGGCGACGAGCCGCTGGAGCAGCTCCGGAAGCACGGCGCGCTCGTTGAAGATCGGGACGACCACCGACAGCTCCGGAGCCGCGCCCGGCGTGGCGGTCGAGGCGTCCATGCTCTCGCTCCCGGGCTCGCTCGGCGCCATGGCTCGGACGGGCTAGGCCGGGCGCTCGGCCAGGCAGAGGAGGGACACGCCGACGGGCAGCCGCCAGCGCGCGAGCCAGCGCCCTTCGGCGCCGAAGAGGCGCGCGAGCGTGTCGTTCACGATCCCGGGTTTCGTCATCGTGAAATCGGACTTCACCTGATCGGAGAGCGGCTCGCCGCGCAGCCGCCGCGCGACCCGCACGGCGGCGACCACCGGGAAGAGGAGGGCGTTGAAGTACGACAGGCGACGCGGCACGAGACCGGCGGCGCGCATGAGCCCGCCGAGCTCGGCGAGCGTGTAGCGGCGGCGATGGTGGCTCACGATGTCCTGGTTGCCCCAGAGGAACCGGAACGCCGGGACGGTGACGAGCACGTGGCCGCCGGGACGGCAGACGCGCGCCAGCTCGACGAACGCCGCCCGGTCGTCCTCGACGTGCTCGACGATGTCGAAGGCCGTCACGAGGTCGAAGGCGGCGCTCGCGATCGGAACGTGGATGATGCTGCCGAGGAACATCGGGCACGCGACACGCGTTCGCGCGAAGCGGATGGCCTCGACCGACATGTCCATGCCGATCACGGTGCCGTACGGCTCGAGGAACTTCAGCATGGCGCCGGTGCCGAAGCCGATGTCGAGCATGCGGAGCGGCGTCGCCGCCAGCGGCTCCAGGAGGCGCGTGAAGATCTCGCGCCGGCCGCGGAACCACCAGTGCGTGTCCTCGATCTCGGAGTACTCGGCGTAGAAGTCCCGCTGCATCTACTTCGTGACCGTTTCCATCGCGGTCCCGCTCGCCGCGTCGGCGATCTCGATGGTGCGCGCGTCGGTGACGGCGAACTTCTGCTTCGCGTCCGCGAGGATGGTCTCGAGGCGCGTGCGGAACATGGTGCGCGCGAACTCGGGCATGCTCGTCATCGGGAAGTCGGCGACGAGCACGCGGACACGGGTCGGGTCGGGCCACTCGATGCTCTGGATCTTCGGCCCGAGGATCTGGTGGGCGCGGAGCTGCGCCTCCACCTGGCTCGGGAAGTCCTTGCCGGCGCCGACACTCGCGGGCGGCGCGCTCGGCGCGGCCCCCGCCGTGCTCCCCGTGGGGACGCTCGCGATGTTCGCGGCCGCCGCCCCCGGCGGCGTGGAGGAGAGCTGCGTCTTCACGCGGTCGATGCGGGTTCGCGTGTCGTCGTCGGTCGCGAGCTCGCGCGCCTTCTCGAGCGAGGCCATGGCCTTCTCGCGATCGCCCTTGGCCTCGTAGGCGAGACCGAGGTTGAAGTGCGCCTGCAGGAAGGTCGGCTTCGACGCGAGCGCCTGCTGATATCCGGCGATCGCCTTGTCGATCTGCCGTTGGTAGAGGTACGCGGTCGCGAGGTCGGTGCGTACGCTCGCGTCGTCCGGGCTCTTCGCGAGGTAGCGTTCGTATTGCTGCGCGGCCAGGTCGAACTTCTGCTGGTCGTAGTAGGCGTTGCCGAGGCCCCGGATCGCGTCGCCGTCGTCGGCGCTGATCGAAAGCACGTGCTGCCACGAGGCGAGGGCCTGCTCGCCGTAGCTCGGATCCATCGCGGCGGCGCGCGCCTGAACCTGCGCGAGGCTCTTCCATGCGGCGACGTCCTGTGGCGCGGCGTTCGCCTTCTCGGCGAGCTGCGTGACGAACTTCTTCGCGTCGTCGGGGAGGCCGACCGCGGGATGGTCGGCCGGCATCTCGCCGCTGGCGGCGACGCCGGCGGCGCCGCCCGCGGGCGCCGCGGGTCGGCCGCGTCCGGGCGCGCTCGACGTGGCGGGGCCCGGCTGCAGGACGCCGACCCACACCAGCAACCCGGCCGCGAGGAAGAAGGCGAGGACGACGAGGCCGGGCAGCTGGTCGCGGAGGCTCGTCGCCGCCGCCCCCGTAGGGGGCAGGGCGGCGGGCGCGCTGCCGACGGCCTGCCCGCAGCCCGCACAGAAGCGCGCCGTCGCCTGCAGGCGCTCTCCGCACGCGGAGCAGAAACGCGCGCCGCTCTCCCTGCGCTCGGCCGCGGTCATTTGTGGCCGACGACCAGCGTGGAGAGGAGGCCGGGAGGCAGGACGTCGGCCTCGGCGCGCGCGAAGCCGGCGGCGAGCAGCCACTCGCGGATCTCGGCGAAGGCGTAATCGCGTCCGTGCGTGAAGAGCAGCATGGCGATCGAGAAGATCGCCGCCGGCGCCGGGCTCGTGCCGGACTCGTCGGTCACGTGATCCTTGATCATCACGCGCCCGCCCGCGACGAGCGCGCCGTGGATCTTGCGCATGAGCGCTCGATTGGTTTCCTCGTCCTCCCCGTGGATGACGTTCGAAAGGAAGACGAGATCGTAGCCAGCCGGCAACGGATCCCGGAGGTAGTCGCCGGCGACGAGCTCGATCCGGTCGGCGACGCCGCTCGCGTCGAGGTGGCGGCGCGCGACGGCGAGCGTGCCGGGGAGGTCGAAGATCGTGGCGCGGAGAGCGGGGTGCCGGCGCACCATCTCGATCGCGTACGAGCCGGGACCGCCGCCGAGGTCGAGGAGCCGCCGCACGCCGCCGAGATCGAGCGTCTCGGCGAGCACGCGCGCGTCGCCGCGTGCGGCGACGATGCTCGCCATCGCGTCAATGAAGCGCGTAGTGGCCTCGGGGCTCGACTGGAACATATCGGGGTCGCGCGCCGGTGCGCCGGTGCGGACGGTCTCGGCGAGGTGCTCCCAGAGGGGCCAGAGCGACGCGTCGAAGCGCACGTATCCCGTGTACGAGGTGGGCGACGCCGTCGTCAGGTAGGTGCGGGTGACGTCGGTCTCCTTGAACAGGTCGCCGTCCTTGCGGACGATCCGCATGGCGACCAGCGCGTTCAGCAGGAGCTCGGTCGCGCGGGCGTCGGTGCCGGCCGCGGCGGCGATCGCGGCGGCCGTGCGGCCGGGCGCGTCGAGCCGATCGAAGAGGCCGAGCGTCACGGCGGCATGCAGGATCCGCGCTTCGGCATAGCCGCCGTTGATGCGGGCGAGCTCCCGAAATTCCATCGCGGGGTATGTAACAGGTCGAATCCGGGCTTGCCAGACGAGAGGCGGCGTCGTGCGGCGCCCGCATGTGATAAGAGCGCGCGCGGTGACGGGCGGACGCGAAAGCGGGACGAGTGTGGCGGCGCCGGACGAGAGCGGCGCCGGCGCCGCCGGGCGGCTCGCGTTCCTCGCGCGCTGGATCGCGCGGCCCGCCGTGCACGTGGGCGCGCTCGCGGTCATCGCCACCGCGCTCGGCCTCGGAGGCGTCGCGCGCGCGCCGCTCGACGGCGACCCGGCGATGTACGCGACCATCGCGCGCACCGTGCTCGAGACCGGCGAATGGACGCACCTCACGTTCAACGGCGTGCCGTACGTCAACAAGCCGCCGCTGCACTTCTGGCTGAACGCGCTCGTCTTCGCGGCCGCCGGTCGCACCACCTTCACGGCCGTGCTCCTGCCGGGCCTGCTCGGCGTCGTCTGCACGCTGCTCGTGTACGTGCTCGCGCGCCGGACCCTCGGTGGTTGGGAGACCGCGTTCCTCGCCGCGCTCGTCTACGTGACGACGCCCGAGGTCGCGCACTGGAGCCGCGGCGTGCACCTCGAGACCCTCGTCACCGCGTGGGTGCTGCTCGGCCTCCTGGCGGCGCATCGTTCGGTGACCGAGCCGGGCGCGGTCCTGTGGCTCGCGGTCGCGGCGATCGGCGGCTGGTTCGCGAAGGGCCCGCAAGGGCTCTTCCCGGTCGTCGTCGCCGTCGTCCTCTGGGCGCAGGCCGGTGTGCTGGCGCGCCGCGCGTTTTCGAGGTGGAGCGCCGTCGGCGTGGTGCTCGTGGTCGCGACCGTCGGGCCGTGGCTCGCGGCGAGGCTCCACGAGGGCAGCGACTTCGCCCGCGCGTACTTCGGGGGCCAGATCGGCCAGGTGCTGCTCGAGCCGAGCACGCTCGGACGGGGCCCCTTCTGGTACTTCTCGAAGCTCGCGCGGACCTACTGGCCGTGGTTGCCGGTCGCGGCCGCCGGCCTCGTGCTCCTCGGGCGCGAGTGGCGGACGTCGCCCGGGGCGCGCCTCTGGCTCGTCTACGGGGCGATCGTGCTGGCCGTGATCTCGGTCGCCGCCGGCAAGAAGAGCCGCTACCTCTTCCAGCTCTATCCGGCGCTTGCGGCCGCCGCCGGGCTCGCGCTCCACCACGCCACGCGGCGCGTGCGAGCGCTGCCGCTCGCGCTCCTCGGCGCCGCCGCGATCGCCGCCGTCGTCGTGGTGGTGCTCGGTGAGCACGTATCGCGCTCGCAGCGTGACCACAGCGCGGCGGGGCTCGCGATCGCGGCGGCCTTGCCGCGCGACCGGCCGGTTTGGCTGACCCACGCGGTGCAGTACGGCGAGCCCCAACTCGGAAAGATCGTGGGGTTCTACGGACCGGCGCTCCTGCGGACGTGCCGCGCGCATTGCGCGGAGGAGGCCGAGCCGGGCGCCGGCATCATCGCCCGCGACCACGAGGCCGAGCGCGTCGCGCGCGAGGTCGGCGCGCGGATCCGCGTCCGGCACGGCATTCTCGTGCTTCTCGAGCGCCCGCCGGCGTAGGATTCCGATTGACACCCAGCAGGGCCCTCCCTAGATAGAGCCGCCTGCGCAAGATGGGGCCGCCTGCGCACCTGGTTCGGATCGGGGAAACGACCGAGGGGGGTGTTCCATGGTGAACGTGCTGCGCGCGAGCGTGGTGATCGCGATGGTCGGGATGGCGGCGGCGGCATCGGCCGATGTGTCGCCCGGCGACACCATCGACAAGTCGAATGTCGCCAAGGTGAAGGACCTGATCTCGCCGGCGGTCGAGTGGTGCGTGAATCAGGGCATGACGATGAAGGTCATCGCCCCGAAGTCGATCGCGTGGCCGAAGGCGTACAAGGAGGCCACCGAGAAGTACGCGAGCCAGGTGAAGCTCGCCGAGAACGGCCTCGCCCTCCAGGGGCACGTCGCCGGCGCGCCCTTTCCGTCCATCGACCCGGCCGATCCGAAGATCGCGCTCAAGGTCGTGTGGAACTACGAGTACCGGCCGTATCCCGGCACCGACGACTTCGTCGAGTACGACTTTCCGGCCGAGACCGGCGCGGTCGGCAACGGCAAGCCGATGGAGGTCGAGCGATATTACTGGATCGGAGAGTCGCGGCGCATGTACTACAACAGCCGCCTCTACGTGGACCCGAAGCCGGAGCTTCCGAATCCGGAAGGGATCCGCTTCAAGGAGGTTCTCGGTCCGCTGATCGCCCCCTTCGACTTGAAGGGCATCGGCGCGCTCGAGTACCGCTACGTCGACGCCTCGAAGCAGGATGACACGTGGCTCTACGTGCCGTCGCTGCGCCGTGTGCGCCGGCTGTCGACGGCGCAGCGCTCGGACGCGCTCTTCGGCCAGGATACCGACCCCGACTCGTATTGGGGCTACAACGGCCACATCGCGTGGTCGGAATGGAAGTTCCTCGGCGAGAAGGACATGCTCGGCATCCTGCACGGCGAGCACTTCCCGCAGAAGCGCTGTGAGGCACCGGCCGACTACCTGATGTGCGACAGCTGGGAGAAGCGCCGCATGTGGGTCGTCGAGGGCGTGTCGAAGCTCCCGCAATATGCGTACGGGAAGCGCGTCATCTTCATCGACAAGGAGTCGCTCGTGGTGGCGTACTCCGACATCTACGACCGCAACAACGAGCTCTGGAAGGTGTGGATCGACAACCACCAGTTCCGTACGCAGGCGTTCCCGGGCGCGCCGACCAAGTACGACGAGGAGAAGGACTTCTACGCCGGGCTCGCGATGGTCGACATGCAGCTGATGCACGCGACCTACGTTCCGCACCCCGGCGAGAAGCCGCCCGGACACGAGGGCTGGCACTTCAACAAGGGCCCGGAGTCGGCGACGCAGTACAAGCCGGCGGGCGCCGTGCCGGACTCGTTCACGGTCGCGAAGCTGATCGAGCAGGGGCAGTAGTCGGCTGCTCCGGGGTTGCAGGTCGGGCCGCCGCCAGCTCCGGGGGCGTGTGCTCCTCCGCGCGGTCGCGCCAGGTCGTGAGTTGGTCCTGCAGCAGAGCGCCGCCTGAGCGTAGGATCGTTCGCCGTCGCATCACTTCGACGGGCGTGGCATACATCCGCGTCGACCGCGACCAAAGTGAGAGGATCGAGATGGCCATCATCGGATACGCGGCAGCGCTGGAGCAGTTCCATCCGGCCGAGCTCCTCGACTACTCGCGGCTCGCCGAAGACCACGGCTTCGGCGGCGTCATGGCGGCGGACCACTTCCAGCCGTGGATTCCGAAGCAGGGCCACAACGCGTTCGTGTGGTCGTGGATGGCGGCGCTCGGCGCGATCACCAAGAACCTCACCTTCGGACCAGGGGTGACCTGCGCGTCGTTTCGCTACCACCCGGCGGTCGTGGCGCAGGCGGCGGCGACGCAGGGGGCGATGACGCCGGGGCGATTCTGGCTCGGCATCGGCACCGGCGAGGCCCTGAACGAGCACGTGATGGCGACGCCGTGGCCCGAGGCGCACGTCCGCCTCAAGATGATGCAGGAGGCGATCGGCATCATCAGGAAGCTCCTCACCGGCGAAGTCGCGAAGCACGACGACGGCCGGTTCTTCAAGATGGAGCGCGTCCGCATGTGGACGGTGCCCGACGCGCACCACCCGGTGCCGATCTACGTCGCGACCGCGGGTCCGATCGCTTCCCGGTGGTCGGGCGCGCACTGCGACGGCTTCATCACGCCCGGCGCGGGCCTCGAGAAGCTCCGGATGCTGCTCGGCAAGTTCGAGGAGGGTGCGCGCTCGGTCGGCAAGGACCCGGCGAAGATGCCGAAGCTCCTCCAGCTCCACATGTCGTGGGCGAAGACCAAGCACGAGGCGGTCGAGAACGCCCTCGACCAGTGGCCGAACGGCGGCATGCCGTTTCCGAAGGGCGACATCCGGACGCCGGAGGATTTCGCCGAGATCGCGAAGCTGGTGCGGCCCGAGAACTACAAGGATCGCATGGTCATCTCGCCCGACATGGACGAGCATCGCGAGCAGATCCAGCAATTCATCGACCTCGGCTTCGACGAGATCCACGTCCACAACGTCGGCCGCAACCAGAAGGAGTTCATCGAGGTCTTCAGCAAACAGGTCATCGCCAAGCTGAAGCTCTGACACGAAGGGACGGGGACGCCTCATGAGCGAGCCGGTTCTGTACGAGCGGCGCGGCGCCGCCGCGATCTTGACGATCAACCGACCCGAGGCGCGGAACGCCGTGAACGGCGCGGTCGCCGCCGCCCTCCTCGACGGATATCGGCGCTTCGAGGCGGATGTCGACGCGAGGGTTCTCGTCCTCACCGGCGCCGGCGACCAGGCGTTCTGCGCCGGCGCGGATCTGAAGGCGATCGATACGGTCCGTGACCGCCACGAGGGCCCACTCGGCTTCACGCGCCTCACGTCCACCAAGCCGACGATCGCCGCCGTCTCCGGCTGGTGCGTCGCCGGCGGCATCGAGCTCGCGTGCTGGTGCGACCTGCGCATCGCCGCCGAGGGCTCGACGTTCGGCTGCTTCGAGCGCCGCTTCGGCGTGCCGCTGATCGACGGGGGCACCCAACGGCTGCCGCGCATCGTCGGGCTCGGGCGCGCGCTCGAGATCATGATGATGGGCCGCCCGGTGCCGGTCGACGAGGCCCATCGCATCGGGCTCGTGAACGAGGTCGTGCCGCGCGGCCGCCACCTCGAGCGCGCGCTCGAGTTCGCCGAGACGCTCGCGAAGTTCCCGTGGCCGACGCTCCTCGCCGATCGCGCCGCCGCGCTCGCCGGCTCCGGGCTGCCGCTCGAGCACGGGCTCGCGATCGAGGCGCGTCTCGGCCGCGCCGTCCTCGACGAAGCCAAACGCGGCGCGTCCCGCTTCGCCGGCGGCGAAGGTCGCAAGGGCCACGGCGTCTAGAGAAACAGCTACCACCTTGGCTTCGCCTTGGTGTATGACTCGCGTCGCTTCACCCACGGTCCTGCCGCAGCGAGGGAGTCCACGCATGCCTGCTCGCTCGATCATCACACTCGTCCTCGCCGCCATGTTGTTCGGCTCCGAGAGCCCGCTCGCCGCCACCACCGAGCTGGTGAGCGTCGCGCTGGGCGGCGGAGGTGGCGATGGGCCGGCGACCACCGCCACCCTCACGCCCGATGGCCGGGTGGTGGTGTTCGCCAGCTCCGCGAGCGACCTGGTAGCCGACGACACCAACGTGTTCTGCGACATCGACCAGGATGAGGACGACGACAACTGTCCCGACATCTTCGTCCGCGATCGCGCGAGCTCCACCACGACGCTCGTCAGCAAGGACTCTTCCGGCGTGCAGGCCAATCAGCTCTCCGACAATCCCGACGTCTCCGCCGACGGCCGCTGGGTCGTGTTCGAGAGCCTGGCGTCGAACCTCGTTCCCGGCGACACCAACGACCAGCTCGATTGCTTCATCCACGATCGCAGCGCCGGCCAGACCGAGCGCGTCAGCATCACCACGGACGAGGGCCAAGCCAGCGGCACGAGCTGCCGGGTGTCCGACGACGGCCAGGTGGTGTTGTTCGCCAGCTACTCCAACGCGCTCACCCCCTTCGGCGAGGACAGCTACCAGGACATCTTCATTCGCGATCGACAGGCCGGGACGACGCGATGGATCTCACCCGGCTTGGCGATCTTCCCCGGCGACAACGAGTGCGATCTGGGCACCAATCTCAACGGCAGCATCTCCGGCGACGGCCGCTACGCCATCTTCACGCACGACGACATGGAAGACTGCGATGAGGGCTATCGGGTCCGGACGGTCTTCATCTTCGATCGCGAGGCCACCACCTGGCAGCGCATGCCGGTCAGCATCTCGAATCTGTTCAATGCCGGCCCGCTCGATTTCGCCCGCTTCTTCACCTACCGCCTCTACAATGGCGACGATTTCCTGAGTCTCTATGTGCGTGACCGCGAGCTCAACAAGACCGAGGAGGTCGGCGTCCGTTCCGACGGATCACGGGCCAGTGGACACAGCTTTGGGGGTCGAGTGACCGCGGACGGACGCATCGTCGCCTTCTCGAGCAACGCGCCCGATCTCGTTCCGGGTGACACCAACGTGTGCAACGTCACCGCGTCGTGCGACGACGTCTTCCTGCGCGATCGCGACGCGAAGACGACCGAGCGCGTGAGCCTCGGGGCGAACGGCGAGGAAGGTGATGGCAACAGCCAGGCGCTCGGCGTCGGCGACGGCGGCGGCGTCGTGCTCTTCCGGAGCGAGGCGACCAACCTGGTGCCGTCCGACGGCAACGGTGTCCAAGACATCTTCGTGCGCGTGTCTCTCTGCGGCGACGACACCGTCGACCGGGGCGAAGAGTGCGACGACGGCAACGTGGTGGGTGGCGACGGCTGCTCCGCCACCTGCCTTCTCGACTGCCCACCGACTCCGCGCGGCGGCTGTCTCTCGCCCGTGCAGTCGGGCAAGGCGACCATCAAGCTCATGGACCGCGCTCCGGTGACCACCAAGAATCAGCTGCAATGGAAGTGGCCCATGGGGGCCCCGACGGCGAAGAGCGCCTTCGGGTCGCCGACCACGAGCGACGGCTATCGGCTCTGCGTCTACGACGGGAGCGGCCTCGCGCTCAGCGCCGGCATCCCGCCGGGCTCGGCCTGGAAGGAGGGGTCCACGGGGTTCAAGTACAAGAGCAAGTCGGCGCTTCCCGACGGCATCACCAGCGTGATGCTGAAAGAGGGCGTCGCCGGCAAAGCCAAGATCCAAGTCAAAGGCAAGGGCGCCGCGTTGCCGATGCCGATGGCAGGACTCGGCATGCTGGCTACGGCCTTGACGGTGCAGCTCTCGAGCTCGGACGCCGTCGCCACCTGTTGGGAAGCCGTGTACAGCGAGCCTTTTCAAAGCCAGAGCGCCACTCTGCTGACAGACAAAGCGGACTAGAAGTCTGCGCCACGGATCGGTTTCGGCTGCGAATCGCGATCCATCCGCGATCGACGGCGTCGCGCGACCCTCGGCGTATCGCACAGATACGCGGTCGGGTCGCGCTCCTTGCGCTCGCGGCGGCTCAC
>JADLHM010000048.1 GCA_020848745.1 Deltaproteobacteria bacterium
CTCCCCGTTGGCCCCCCGGACGTCACCCTCGCGAAATTCCTCCGCCGGCGACTCTTCCGACCCCCAGCACCCGTCCGCCTTCGCGACGCGGCGTAGCCGCCGTCGCGCGAACCCGGCACTGTCGAGTTAATAGAAATTTTCCCGTTATCGGCCGTTCACGTTCGTACCGCCGTTCGCCACAGCGGGCACCCGCGCTCGAGCGCACCGAGATCGGGGCTCGCACCGGTGAAGGTGTCGTCGCTGTGTAGTCGAGCTACCATCCCCAGAGGCTCCTGCAGGGTTGCGCGATCGTCGTGTCCTTCCGCAAGTGCGCCACGATGCGCGCCGCAGTCGCGGCATCGAAGTCCCTGCCATAGGTTCGCTCGAAGAGGCGGACTCGCATCGCGGCCGACCGATCGGTACCGGCCGCGTCGCCGAGGCCGGCGCGCATCAGCGCGCGCGCGGTGTCGAACATGGCGCACCCCATCTTCAGCCGCTCGCCCGCCGGGCGCTCCATCAGGAGCCGTCTTTGCAGGCTCGCCATCGCGGGACTCGTGTCGGTCACGGTCGCACCTCAGCAAGCAGGTCGGTGACGGTCAAGTCGGCGGCCCAACGTTCGAGGTACCGCCAATCGAGATCCGGCACGCACGCGAT
The DNA here is from genome assembly GCA_020848745.1 of Deltaproteobacteria bacterium. Lineage (NCBI taxonomy): Bacteria > Pseudomonadati > Myxococcota > Myxococcia > Deltaproteobacteria bacterium. The sequence continues at coordinate 634 of JADLHM010000048.1, forward strand.
CAGGTTTCGGACGTCGCGTAGCTGCACTTCGGAATGGCTGGGCTTCGCCCACGCTAGCTTGGACAGCACGAGGTCCTCGGGCGCCACCACGTGGATGACGTGGCCCCCGACGGTGAGCGCCCGGCGCCGCCCGAACTCGACGAGACGGTAGGGGGTGTTCTTCCGCAGGAGGAAGTCGACCTTGATCACCGTGGGAGTGTGAATCAGGTTGAAACTGCCTTCATGGTCGAGCGCGTGACGGATCATCTCCCGGTCACAATAGAAGTCGTCGGCGAAGGCGGCGACGATCGCGTCGACGTCGGCAGCTCGGATCGCGACCACGATGTCGATGTCGCGCGTCATGCGTGGCTCGGCGTACACGTTCATGGCGATCGAGCCGCTCACCATGGAGGGGATGCTGAGGGCATCCAGGCGATCCACGACGAGGATCAGGAGATCGAGCTCTTCGCTCACGCCTCAGCCGCGATGTGCACGTGGGGGCTCGATGCCTGCATACGGAGGCTCATAGCGCGCGGCGCCGGGCGAGCCAATGCTGAGTCATGAGAGGGCAGCGCAAGCGAGCCGCTACGGCAGCCGTCGTAAGGAGGCGAGCTCCTCGAGCCAGTACGTAGCGAGCGCGTCCCAGGGGGTCCGGCGTCAGCACGTCGTCGGCCACGTAGACCATGCCGACGTTGCGCAAACGTGCGAAGTCGAGATCGGTCCCCTGAAGGCGTCGATCGCGCGCTTGAGGGCCGCGACGCTCATATGGGCGCCGCGCCGTAGTTGCCGTTGGGTGAGCAGGCCAAACCACCGCTCGACTTGATTAGGTCCAGCGCAAGGCTCCTCGAGTGCCAACGTGAGGACCTCGAAGCATTCGATGCCACACCGTCACCGGCAACGTCTTCTCGGGCGCCGTCCAGAGCCGCGTCGATCTCGCGGCAAGAAGATCATCCGCCTCCTCGCGAAGCGCATCGGCGTCCTTTTGATCTGGTCGGTGCAAGGGAGTAGATCGATCGTCGTGCTCACGCGCGGCCTCCCGATGCTGATGGTCGTCGTCGCGCTCGCGCTTTGGCGGTCGGAGCCGGTCCACGCGCAGCAGATTCCCGGCGACGCGAAGTGGTCGCTGGTGACGGACGCTCCCGCCTTCGGGCCGAGGGACTGCGCCGGTGCGCTCACCTTCAAAGGGCGCATGTGGCTCCTCGGAGGATGGAATCCCCACCAGGATCCGACGACCAACAGCGAGGTCTGGTCGTCCGCCGACGGCAGCGAGTGGCGCCTCGAAACCGTCGCGCCCTGGGAGGGTCGTCACTGCGGCGGCTACGCCGTGCACCGGGGCAAGATGTGGATCGTCGGCGGGGACAACAATCGCTACCACTACCAGAACGACGTCTGGTCGTCCGAGGACGGCGTCACCTGGACGCAGGTTGCGGCCGACGTTCCCTGGCGCGATCGCGTGACTCATCACGTCGTGGCGTTCGACGATCGCCTCTGGGTGCTCGGCGGACAGCAGATCACGTACTTCGATCCGACGGGGGGCGACGAGGTCTACGACGACGTCTGGTCGTCAGCGGATGGCGCGACCTGGACTCGCGTCCTCGAGCATGCGCCGTGGGCACCGCGCGGTCAGATCCTCGGCTCGGTCGTGTTCCAGGGGAGCATGTGGATCATCGGGGGCGGCACCTACAATGATCCGCGGCGCTACTATCGAGATGTGTGGCGCTCGCCGGACGGCGTGCACTGGAAGCGCGTCGGCGTCGCGCCGTGGGGAGCGCGCGAATACCACAACGTCGCCGTCTTCGATGATCGCCTATGGGTGCTCGGAGGCTACCGCGAAGGCAACCTCGACGACGTCTGGTCGTCGGCAGACGGCGTCCACTGGCGGCAGGCGCTGTCCATGACGCCCCCCGCGAACCTCGTCACGACCCCGTGGGGCGCCCGCCACGCCGGGAACGTGTTCGTCTTCGACGGCGCGCTCTGGATGGTCGCCGGCAGCATCCTCGACAGCACGCCGGTCGCCGACGCGTGGCGGCTCGATCCGGTCGCACCGCTCGGCTGCGATCCGAGCCCGCGCACGAATTGCGTCGCCGCCGGGGCGCGAGGGGCAGCGCTCGACCTCGCCGATCGCGTGCCGGATGCGTCCGATGCCGTGCGCTGGCGCTGGCGGGGCGGCCCGTCGTGGGTCGGCAACCCTCAGCTCGACACCGGTCTGGCGCTCTGTCTCTACCCATCCGGCGGAGCGCCGTTGCTCATCGGCGGTGCGCTGCCCGGAGGGCTCTGCGACGGCACACCCTGCTGGGAGGGCGCGCCGGGCGGCTTCCGCTACCTCGACCGGCAGACCTACGCCGCCGGAACGAAGAGCATGCGGCTGACCTCGAAGAATACGCACACGAAGGCGCTGCTGCGTGGCGGCGGCGATGTCGTGCCGATGCCGGCGCTGGCGACGATCGCGCTTCCGTTCACGGTCCAACTCCAGGGCACGACCGACGTGTGCTGGGAGGCACGGTTCTCCGAGGCCCGGCGTCATACGGCGGCGCAGCTGACGGCGATCAGCGACTGAAGCGCAGGCTTTGCGATTACGCTCGCGGCCTTTCTGGCGATCCTCGCGGTCGCCGCATCCTGTAGCGAGTGCCGGCCAAGTGCACCACCGCGATGAACGACGCGGCAGCTGTGGCAGACGGCCGTAGAGATCCGGAACGTGCGATAGCGGGTCTCGGCCGTTCACGTTTGTACCGCCGTTCGCTACAGCTCCCGCCAGTGGTCGAGCACGACGTCCGCTTCGCCGGGAGCGCCCCCCGCAGCACGGCCTCGGCGCGCTCGTCGATCGCGGCGACGAGTAGATAGGCAGCCCTGCCCGTCTCTCCACGCGGGCGGGGCGACATGACCGCCGAAGTCGGACGTTCGGACGTCTACTGCCGTTTGCCACAGCGCCCGGCCTACTGCGGGGCGCCCTTCTTCATCACCTCGACGTCGATCGTGACCGCGATCTCGTCGCCGACGAGCACGCCGCCGCCGTCGAGCGCCTTGTTGAAGACGATGCCGAAGTCGCGGCGGTTGAGCTTCGTCGTCGCCTGCGCGCCGATGCGGGTGTTGCCCCACGGGTCCCTGGTCGGCGGGGTGACGTTCGTGACGTCGAGCACGACCGGCTTGGTGACGCCGTGGAGCGTGAGATCGCCGCCGAGCTTCCAGCCCTCGCCCGCCTTCTCGACCTTCGTCGACTTGAAGGTGATGGTCGGGAACTTGGCGGTGTCGAGGAAGTCCGGGCCCCGCAGGTGCTCATCGCGCTTCTCGTTCCGCGTGTCGATCGACGTGGCGTCGATGGTGGCCTCGACGGTCGCGGCGGTGGGATTCGCGGCGGCGCCCGTCGCCCTGCCGGAGAGCCGGGTGAACTCGCCGCGCACGTTGCTGATCATCATGTGGCGGACCGAGAACTGCACCGAGGTGTGGGCGCCGTCCATCTCGTAGGTATCGGCGGCCCGGAGGGCGGCCGGAGCGACGAGCCCCACGACGAGAACAGCGGCGGCGAACAGTGCGCGATACGACATGCGAAACCTCCTCCTGGCGCGAAGTCCGGCGCTTCTAGCGTAAACCGCCGTACGAGTCAGCCCCGGCGAGCGGCGGTGTCGTCGGCCAGTGATGCTGTCCTCCCGACGAACGGCGGCGGCGCCGCCCCGAGCCCGGCCGCCTCGCCGGCGAGCTCGCGGCGGACCGCGGGCGACACCCCCGGGTGCGCGAGCGCGCGCGCGACGGCCTCGGCCGCGACCGGCGCGTCGGCGAAGCGCGCGGCGCGCGCGAGCTCGACGAGCGCGGCCGCCGGCGTCGCGACGTCGACCCGCGCGAGGGCCGTGCGCACGAGCTCGGCCGCCTCGGGGCCGTGCCCGGCATCGCCGAACGCGCACGCAAGCCGCGCCGCGAGCTCGGGCTCGGCCACGAGGTCCGCCACCGCCGCGTGGAGATCGCGCCAATGCGCGCGCGCGCTCTCCTCGTCGTGCGCGAGGAGCTCGGCGCGGATCACCCGCAGCAGGACCGGCGCCGCCTCGCGCGCCCGGCCGAGCATCTTGGCGAGGTCCCAGTAGACGAGGGCGGCGTCGTGATCGGCGGGCGTCCGCACGACGTGCGCCGCCAGGAGCCGCCACGCCTCGTCCCGGCGATCATGGGCGAGCGCCCGCTCGACCCGGCGGAGCACGGCGTGGTCGGCCCCGGTACCCGCCTCGGACGCGAGCACGCGCTCGAGCCCGAGCACCCGCACCGCGCCGGCGACGGCGGCGCCGATGAGGAAGCCGTCGACGTGCACCCAGTGCGCGACCCCGCCCCCGCCCGTACCCGGCGCGACCGCGTCCATCACCCACGCCCAGCCGAGCTCCCCGGCGCCCCAGATCGGGAGCACCACCCACGCAGGCACCGTGAAGCGCCGCACCACGAAGCCCCAGAGCCAGAGGATGCGGATGCGCGTCTGCGGATGGCGGACGAGCATCGCCCCGAGGACGCCCGCGACCGCGCCGGAGGCGCCGATCAGCGGGAGCGCGAGGTCGGGGTACTGCTGGACGAAGATCCAGGCCGACCCGACGCCGGCGAGCAGATAGAAGAGCGCGAAAGCGGGCCGCCCCCAGACGTCCTCGATCAACGGCGCGGACAGGTAGAGGAAGAGCATGTTGAAGGCGAGGTGCAGGACGTCGCCGTGCACGAAAAGGTGGGTGAGGTAGCGCGACGGCACGACCTCGCTCGGGATGAGGCCCTGGCGGCCGGCCGGTCCGTCGCGCAGCGCCGCGAGCCAGGCCCCGGTGAGCTCGTCGAGCTTCGCCTGACGCACGTCCTGGAGCGGCGTCGCCGCGTCGTTCGCCTCGAGGTGTGCGCGCAGCTCGGCCTGCACCTCGGGCTCCTCGGCGTCGATCGCGTGCTCGATCCAGCGCCGCAGGAGCGGATGCACCCGCAGCTCCGGGTGCTCGAACCAATAGCCGGCCGCCGCCTCGAAACGCTCGCTGACGAGCTCGGGATCGCCCCCCGGTCTGGGCGGCGCGGCGGCGAAGACGACCGCGCAGATCGCCATGATCGCGAAGGTCACGATCGGCCATCGCCGCAGACCATCGACGTCGTGTCCGACCGGGATGAACATCGGGTCGCGCCCGCGTCGTCTATCGACAGGATCGCGCCCGTTCTGAAGCCGCGGATGCCACGCGAATGCGCACGGCAGCCGCCGCGGCGCGCTCAGCCGATGCCGTGCAGCTCGTCCTTGTAGCCGCGCTCGAGGAGTATCTTCACCGCGTCCTTCAAGGGGCGACCGCGGTGCAGGACCTCGTGGACGTTCTCGGTGATGGGCATCTCGACACCAAGCTTGCGGGCGAGCGCCGTCGCCGCCGCCGACGTCGAATAGCCCTCCGCGACCGAGCGCTGGCTCGCGAGGTAGGCCTTCGGGTCGACGCCGAGCGCGAGCTGCTTCCCGAGCGTCCGGTTGCGCGAGAGGTCGCCGGCACAGGTGAGCACCAGGTCACCGACGCCGGAGAGGCCGAGGAACGTCAGGGGATTGGCGCCGAGCGCGACCCCGAGCCGCGTCATCTCGGCGAGGCCGCGCGTGATGACGGCGGCGCGCGCGTTGTCGCCGAACCCGAGGCCGTCGCAGGCGCCGGTCGCGACGGCGAGCACGTTCTTGATCGCGCCGCCGACCTGCACGCCCGTCGGGTCGGCGCTCGCGTAGCTGCGGAAGGTCGGCGCGTGGATCAGATCCTGGACCGCGCGCGCCGCGCTGATGTCCTCGGACGCGACGACGACGTTGGTCGGGAGGCCGCGGGCCACCTCCTTGGCGAAGCTCGGACCGGAGAGGAAGACGAGCCGCTCCTCGACCTCGGGCGCCGTCTCGATCACGACCTCCGACATGAGCTTCAGGCTGCCTTCCTCGATGCCCTTGGTCGCGACGACGAGGATCGTCTCGCGGCCGAGCGTCGGCGCCACCTTCGTGACGACCGAGCGCAGGTGCGACGACGGCGGCACCAGGATCACGACCTCGGCGCCGGCGACGGCGGCATCGACGTCCGCGGTCGCGTCGAGGCGCTCCGGAAGCGGCAGCCCCGGCAGGTAGATCGAGTTGCTGTGCCGCGTGCGGATCTCCTCGGCGACGTCGGGCTCGAGCGCCCACAGTGTCACCGCGTGTCCGAGCCGCGCCGCGTGAGCGGCGAGCGCCGTTCCCCACGCCCCCGAGCCGACGACCGCGAATTTCGCCATGCCGCCCCCTAACACACCCCGCGCCAAGCCGTCATGCGCGCGGCAGCCTCGACGTCGTCGCGCGGGGGCCGCGTCCGTGATACGGCCCCTCGCGCGATGACGTCCCGCGTCCTCTTTTTCGTCTTCGTCACCGTGCTCTTCGACATGGTGGGCTTCGGGATCGTCATCCCCCTCCTGCCCTTCTACGTGCGGTCGATGGGCGGCTCGGCCGAGGTCCTCGGCCTCCTGCTCGGCACGTTCGCGTTCATGCAGACGGTCGCCACGCCGCTCCTCGGCCGCCTCTCCGACCGCTTCGGCCGCCGCCCGGTCATCCTCGCGAGCCTGTTCGGCAACGGCGTCGCGATGGTGGTCTTCGCGGTCGCCGCCGAGCGGGGGTGGCTGCCCCTGCTCTTCCTCTCACGCATCCTCGCCGGCGCGACCGCCGGCAACCTCGCCGCCTGCCAGGCGGCGGTCGCCGACGTCACGTCGGGCCCCGAGCGCGCCGCCGGCATGGGCCGCATCGGCGCCGGCATCGGCCTCGGGCTCGTGATCGGCCCCGTGCTCGGCGGCGCCATCAGCCGTCTGCACCCGAACGCGCCGCCGCTCGCGGCCGCGCTCCTCGCGTTCGCCGACCTGGTGGGCGCGTACTTCCTGATGCCCGAGACGCGGCAGGCCACCCCCGCCGCCGCGGAAGGGGGTCCGCCGCACCGCTCCCTCCGCCACGTCCTCACGGAGGTGCCGATCCTCGCCGTCATGGCGATCTACTTCCTGACGTTCATCTGCATGACGAACGTGCAGGTGTCGCTGGCGCTCCTCGCCGACGCCCGCCTCGGCTGGACCGCGACCGAAGCGGGGCACCTCTTCGGCCTCTACGGCGTGATGGCGCTCCTCGTACAGGGGGGCGGCATCGGCAAGCTCTCGCGGCGCTTCCCGGCCGTGAACGTGCTGGTCGGCGGCACCATCGCGATCGGCCTCGGCATGGCCGCGATCGGCGCCGCGCATGCTCCGCTGCTGCTCATCGTCGGCGTCGCGCTCGCGGGCCTCGGCGCCGGCCTCACGAACCCGATGCTCGCGAGCCTCGCATCGCAGCACGCGGGCGCCGCGCAACAGGGCGCGATCCTCGGCCTCGCGCAATCGGCGGGCAGCGCCGCGCGCACCGTCGGACCGGTGTGGAGCGGCCTCCTCTTCACGCGGCTCGGCACCGGGGCGCCGTTCGCGTCGGGGTTCGTCGCCGCCGGATTGTCGCTCGCCGTCGCCATGCTGCTGCGCCGTCGGACGCTCGCCGCCCTCGCGGAAGACGTCGCGGTGGCGCCGTCGTGAGCGACGCGCGCCTCGCCTGGGAGGGCGGCACGGTCGCGGCCGCGTGGCTCGGCGAGCCGAGCGACACGCTCCTCGCGCTCACGCACGGCGCGGGCGGCACGTACGACACGCCGTCGCTGGTCGCCTACGCGCGGGCGATGGCGGGGCGCGGCATGCGGGTCGTGCGATTCAACCTCCCCTACGTCGAGGCCGGCAAGAAGACGCCCGGACCGCAGGCGCGCGACGAGCGCTGCTGGCGCGACGTCGCGGCCGCGCTCCGGCCGCGTGCCAAGCGTCTGCTGCTCGGCGGCCGTTCCTACGGCGGCCGCATGGCGACGCACGTCGCCGCCGCGGGCGTCGCCTGCGACGGGCTCGTGCTGCTCGCCTACCCGTGGCATCCGCCCGGGAAGCCCGACCGCCTGCGCGCTGCGCATCTCGAACGCATCATGGCGCCCCTGCTCTTCCTGCAGGGGACGCGCGATCCCTTCGCCGACCCGGCGGCCGTAACGCCCGCGCTCACGCAGCTCCCCGGCGCGACGCGCCACCGGATCGAAGGCGGCGACCACGGGCACAAGGTCGCGGGGCGGAGCGTCGCGGACGTCGCGACGGAGCTGGCCGACGCGACGGTGCAGTGGCTCGACGCGCAGGTGGGGCGCTGACGCGCGTGCGGCGGACGCTCGGGCTCGCGACGCTCGTCCTCGGCGTCGGCCTCGCCTGGGCGCTCTGGCCGGTCGCCGATCCCCGCTGGGCGATCGCCGTCGACGCGAGCGCGGCGCGCGCCGCCGAGCGCTTCCTGAGCGACGCGCGCCCCGCGGCGCCCGGCGAGCAGCCGAACGTGGTCGTGATCGTCGCCGACGACCTCGGGAAGTACGACACCTCGCTCTACGGCGCGGGTCCCGTCGCGACCCCCAACCTCGCGCGCCTCGCCGACGGCGGCGTCCGCTTCACCGCCGGCTACGTGACCTCGCCGGTGTGCTCGCCGTCGCGGGCCGCGCTCCTGACCGGCCGCTACGCGCAGCGCTTCGGCTTCGAGCTGCTCACCCACGACCGCTACCCGCGCAACCGGCTCGAGTGGTGGGTGGCGCGCACCTTCTTCTCGACCCACGGCTGGCACGCGCTCGCGCGACCCACCGCCCCGTCGCGCGCGGACATGGAGCGCCAGGGCATCCCCGCCGGTGAGATCACCCTCGCCCAGCTGCTGCGGGCCCGCGGCTATCGCACGGGGATCTTCGGGAAATGGCATCTCGGCTTCGGCCCCGGCATGCTTCCCGCCGCCAAGGGCTTCGAGACGCACTACGGCTTCTACGACGCCTTCAGCCTCTACGGCGACCCCGACGACCCGGATCTCGCCGCCGTCCGTCAACCCTACTTCGCCGACCGCTACCAGTGGTGGCGCGGGCGAAGCGGCGGAAGCGCCATCCGCCGGAACGGCACGATCGTCGACGAGCACGAGTACCTGACGGCGGCCATCGCGCGCGAGGCGTCCGCGTGGATCGTCGAGCAGCGGAACGCGCCGTTCTTCGCCTACGTGCCCTTCAACGCGCCGCACCACACGGCGCTCTTCTGGCGCGCCGGGGGCCACCAGGCCGTGCGCGCCGGCGGCTACAAGCTCATCCGCGACGACCGCACCGGCGCTCGCGCGCTCTACGACCTCGCCGAGGACCCCCGCGAGCGCACCGACCTCGCGGCTCGCGATCCCGAGCGGGCGGCGGCGCTCGCTCGTGTGCTCACCGGCTGGGAATCGACGCTGGCGCCGCCCCGCTGGCCTCCCGCCATGGAATACCGGTTCACCATCGGCGGGCAGCACTTCGTCTTCCCCCTGTAGAGCCGGCGCCGCCCGTTGACTTGGCGCGGGCCGCAAGCGCGGCGGGTGCGTCACCCGACGCCGCGTGCTACACCCGCCCGCCGATGCCGCCCGTGCGCAAAGTCCTGATCGCGAACCGCGGCGAGATCGCCGTCCGCATCATCCGCACCTGCCGCACGATGGGCATCCCGAGCGTCGCCGTCTACTCCGAGGCCGACGCCGACGCCCCGCACGTGTGCCTCGCCGACGCGGCGGTCGCGATCGGCCCGGCGCCGGCGCGCGAGAGCTACCTCGCGATCGAGAAGCTCCTCGCCGCGGCCGCCGCGAGCGGCGCCGACGCGATCCATCCCGGCTACGGCTTCCTCGCCGAGAACGCGCGCTTCGCCGCCGCGGTGCGGGACGCGGGCCTCACCTTCATCGGTCCGCCGCCGCAGGCGATCGCCACCATGGGCGACAAGGTCGCGGCGCGCGCGCTCATGGAGCGCGCCGGGGTGCCGGTCGTGGCCGCGACCCCCGTCCTCGCGCCCGAGCCGGCGGCGTTCGCGGCCGCGGCCGAGCGGCTCGGCTTCCCGGTCGTCATCAAGGCGGCCGCGGGCGGCGGCGGCAAGGGCATGCGCATCGTGCGGCGCACCGCTGAGCTCGCCGAGGCGGTCGCCGGGGCGGCGCGCGAGGCGACGGCGGCCTTCGGCGACGGCCGCATCTACCTCGAGCGCTACCTCGAGCGGCCGCGCCACGTCGAGGTGCAGGTGTTCGCCGACACGCACGGGGCGGTGGTGCACCTCGGCGAGCGCGAGTGCTCGATCCAGCGGCGGCACCAGAAGATCGTCGAGGAGTCGCCCTCGCCCGCCGTCGGCGCGGACCTCCGGGCCGCGATGACCGAAGCCGGCATCCGCGCCGCCGCCGCCGTCGACTACGTCGGCGCGGGCACCGTCGAGTTCCTGCTCGATCCCGAGGGCCGCTTCTACTTCCTCGAGATGAACACCCGGCTCCAGGTCGAGCACCCCGTGACCGAGTGGATCACCGGCCTCGACCTCGTGCGCGAGCAGATCCTGGTCGCGGGCGGCGCGCCCCTGTCCTTCGACGCGGTGGCGACGCGCGGTCACGCGATCGAGTGCCGGCTCTACTCCGAGGACCCGGCGCACGGCTTCCTGCCGGCGACCGGCACCGTCCACGTGCTCGGCGAGCCGAGCGGCGCGTGGGTGCGCTTCGATTCCGGCATCGCGGCCGGCAGCCGCGTCGGCGTCGACTACGACCCCCTCCTCGCCAAGCTCTCCACCTACGGCGCGACCCGCGAGGAGGCGCGGACCCGCATGCTCGCGGCGCTCCGGGAGACCGTGATCCTCGGAGTCGTCACCAATCGCGACTACCTCGCCGCGGTGGTCGCGCATCCGGCGTTCGCGGCCGGCGCGACCCACACCGGGTTTCTCGCCGAGCACTTCGCGGGCTGGACGCCGCCGGCAGGACCGGACCACGAGCTCGCCGCCGTGCTCGCCGCCCTCGCACTCGCGCGCCCGGCGGCGCGCCACGACGGCGACGCCGGCGCCGCGGCGTTCCCGAGCCCGTGGGAGAGCCTCGGCTCGTGGCGTCCGGGCGCGGAGCGGTGAGCGTCCACCGGACCGTCGTCGTCGACGGCCGCCCACACGTGGTCGAAGCGCACGGCCGGGACGACGCGCTCACCGCGCACGTCGACGACACGCCGCTCGCGCTCGCGGTCGCCCGCGACGGCGCGGCATGGCGCGTGACGGTCGGCGGCCGCACCGCCGCGGCGACGGTCGTCCGCGACCGCGACGTGGTGTGGGTTGCGCTCGACGCCGCGGTGTACCGCTGCGTCGCGGGCGACGACGCGCGCATCGGCGGCGCCGCCGGCGGCGTCCGCTCGCCGCGGGTCACGGCGCCGATGCCGGGCAAGGTGCTCGCCGTACGCGTCGTGACCGGCCAGCGGGTCGCGGCCGGCGACCCGCTCGGGGTGCTCGAAGCGATGAAGATGGAGACGATCGTGAGCGCCGAGGGGGAGGCGTCCGTGAAGGAGGTCCACGTCGTCGCGGGCACCACGATCGAGCCGGGCCAGGTGCTGCTGGTCCTCGAATTCGTCTGAGCGGAGGCCTCCGGACTCAGATATTGGCCAGTTCTCCGAAGTACTCGTGATCCTCGGCGAAGCCTCCCTGGCCTTCACCGACCGACCGGAGGTCCTCGACGAACTCGATGGCCCGGATCCACTTGACCATCTTGAATCCGAGCTGGTTCTCGACACGCAGCCGCAACGGCGCGCCGTGCGCCTCGGGCAAGGGGGCGCCGTTCATCTCGTACGCCAGCATGCTTTGCGGGTGCAGGACATCGGCGAGCGACAGGCTCTCGTAGTAGCGACCCAGCGGCTCGCCCGTGGAGAACTCCACGCCATCGCCGAACGAGTGGAAGACGACCCGCGTGGCCCGGGGGCGTGGGCAGGCCAGCCTGGTCAATTCCACGAGCGGCAGGCCCCCCCATTGCGCGATGCCGGACCACCCCTGGATGCAATGGTGCAGGGTGATCCGCGACCTTCCGCCGAGCGCCCTCAGATCATCCAGCGACAATTCCAAGGGATGTTCCACGAGGCCATGCACCCTCAGGCGATAGTCCCGGAAGCCGCCGGTCGCCAATACCCGCCACTCCGTGGAGGTGGGCATCCGGCCGTTGGTCCAGAAGTAGGGCGAGATCTCCTCGCGCGGGAACTCGGCGACCGGCGCAGGCTGGTCGAGCAGGCGGCGCATTACCGGGGTAACGACCACCTTGGCGACCTGTTGCACGAGCCGCGGCCGGTGCCAGGCCAGGCGATGCGCCAGGGCGTTCACCGCCACGATCACTGCCACCCCCGCGAGCCCGAGGTACACGCCGGCCAGGCGGCCGTCATCCGCGCCCACCACGATGTGATTCATGTTCCGGGCAAAGCCCGTGAGCGCCACCATCGTCACGTGGGCGACGACGAACAGGACGAATCCACACATGACCATGAAGTGCAGCGACCGGCCGACCTGCCGGTTCCCGGGCAGCCGGGGGTACCACGAGAATCGGTTGGTCAGCGCCGGCGACATGGACGGGCCGGTCAGGATGGCCAGCGGGGCAAGGATGAACACCACGCCGAAGTACGCCAGTTGCTGCAGGGCGTTGTAGCGATAGAAACCGTCCGGCTCAGGGGGCAGGTGCAACGTGGCGTAGTGGACCCAGGCGGCCCAGGCGTCGGGAACGACCTGCCACGACATCGGCACCAGGCGCCGCCACTGGCCGGTGGCGAAGAGCAGGACCACGAAGACGACGCCGTTCCCCACCCAGAACAGCACGCTCAGGAAGTGCCAGTGCCGCGCCATGCCGACGGTGTGCCGGTAGCCGGGCAGGCCGATCCATGGCGAGAGGTGCCGGGAGTCCTGCTTGGAGGTCCACGGCCGATCGGTCGGCACCCACACCGGCGTGAAGCGGGCCCACTCCGTCCCGGGCGTGCAGTGGACGCTCCAGTAGAGCCGCGGGTGGTCGGCGAGGATCTGGAGGCCGCTGCGGATGAGCAGGACGAGGAAAAGAAAGTTGACGTAGTGGGTGACGCGGAGCCAGGCGGGAAACCCCGACGGCTCGGCGCCGACCGGCTGGATCGCCGGCACCGCGGGCAGGCCGAAGAGGCCCCATTGCAGGTACGCCGCCGCCGTCGGGAGGAGGAACGGCAGCGTGAGGGCCAGCAGCGTCTTCCGCTGGATGCTCACGGGGCCCTACGGTGCCGCGCGCCGCCGTCTGGCGGCGAGCGGCCGTGCCCTCAGACGCATGGGGAACGCCCGGCGAACATGTAGGAACTCATCGATGACCTCCGGCGCCGCGGCCCGGCATAGCCGGGCGGCGGGATGTCTGGTGCTGCAGGGCGCGCACCATGACCACCACGATGGCGACATTCACGACCAGGATGACGGCGCCGAGCCACGTCGGGCGGCGGGAGAGCTCCAACAACTCGAGGGGTACATAGATGGCGCCACTCACGGCGCCCAGAACCTCGGCCCACACCCTTTCGTGGAACAAACCGTAGGCCTCCGCCAGACGCAAGACCGCATACCCGGCCGCGCCGAGCGCCAGCCAGACCAGGCCGC
>JADLHM010000049.1 GCA_020848745.1 Deltaproteobacteria bacterium
CCGACGCAGAGGAAGATGATCGCGGCGATCCACGGCGGCGAGTACCGCTTCCACCACTCGGGGCCGTAGACGCTCCCGAGGTAGGCGAACTTCCTCCACCACAGGCCGTCGAAGCGGAGCGCGCGAACGAGAGAGCCGATCGTCACGGAGCGGCAGCCAGAGGGGTGTCGGAAGCAGGATGAGCGGCGGCGGCGCGCTCGCCGCGGCGCGCCCGCGCGCCGGCGACGTACTTGCGGGCGTATCCGAGGAAGCGGGGGATGTAGCTCGGCTGCGCGGCGAAGGAGCGCGCGAGGCCCCAGAGCACGCGCGGGCGCGTGTAGAAGGCGCGGTAGCAGCGCGCGAAGTACTCCTCGAGGATCTCTTCGGTGAGCCCGTTCGGGATGAAGGTGAAGTTCATCGCGTTCATCCGCTCCCAGTCCTCGGTGAACGTGCCGTGCTGATGGATCGTGGAATACGCCGGGGTGCCGGGGTAGGGCGTGAACTTCGTCACCTGCGCGACGTCGAGGTCGGCCTCCTCGAGGAACGCGCGAGTCTCCTCCATGCTCTCGACGGTCTCGGTCGGGTGACCGAGCATGAGGTAGCCCTTGGCGCGGATACCGGCCTCGCGAGTCATGCGGAGCGTCTCGCGCAGGCGCGGCAGCTTCACCTCGTGCTTCACGACGTTCAGGACGCGCTGCGACCCCGACTCGACGCCGTAGGCGATCTGCCAGCAGCCCGCCCGCTTCATGAGCTTCATCGTGTCGAGGTCGAGGAGATTCGGGTGGCTGTTGCAGCTCCACGTGAACGGCAGCCTGGCGCGGATCATCGCTTCGCAGAGCTCGACGACGCGCTTCTTCTTCACGGTGAAGAGGTCGTCGTAGAACATCACGTGGCGGGTGCCGCGCCCGGCGAGCATGCGGCACATCTCCATCACGTACTCGACGCCGTGATAGCGCCCGAGCTTCCCGGACGTGGAGCGGTCGCAGAATGCGCAGGAGAACGGGCAGCCGCGCGACGTGACCAGGGTCGCCATCGGCGTGCAGCGATAGTTGAAGATCGACGGGCCGAAGCGGTGCGGGAACGCGCCGCCGAGGACCTCCCACGCGGGGAAGGGCAGCGCGTCGAGATCGTCGATGTAGGGCGCGCGGCAGTTGGCGTGGACGGCGCCGTCGCCGTCGCGGCCGACGACGCCCGGGAGGGTCCGGGTCGGGGCGCCGCCCGCCAGCGCGTCGAGGAGCGCGAAGAAGGCGATCTCGCCTTCGCCGGAGATGCCGTAGTCGAACTCCGGGAACGCCGCGAGCGTCGCTTCCGGAACCGCGCTCACGTGCGGACCGCCGACGACGATCGTCACGTGCGGCAGCTTCTCCTTCACGGCGGCGGCGATGCGGGCGCCGTTGCGGATCGAGATCGTGGTGGCGGAGATGCCGAGCACGTCGGGGGCGAACGCGGCGACGTGCTCCGTCGCCTCGGCGAGCGTGATGCCGCCGCCCTTGGCGTCGACGATCGCGACCTCGTGCCCGCGCCGTTTCGCGACCGCCGCGAGCACGAGCACGCCCCAACCCGTGACGCTCTCCTCGCCGTCGCGGATCCGATCCATCGCTCGATCCCAGAAGACGTACGGCGGTTCGAGGAGGACGATCCGCTGCGGCATGGGGCCGGGTCTAGCAGAGCGATCCGGCGTCTGCCACCGAGGATTCGATCGCGTGCGCGCCCGTTTGCGACGCGCCGCCGCGTCGGGCTATCCCGCACGCGAGGAGGTGGCATGTGGAGTTCATACGCGCGCGGGAAGCCGAGAGCTACGCAATCCTGCGGATCGTAACCGGGTTCCTCTTCCAGTGGCACGGCATGCAGAAGCTCTTCGATTTTCCGCAGCCGATGCCGGAGGGCGTGCCGGCCGTCATCATCTGGGTCGCGGGTCCGCTCGAGCTCTTCGGGGGCTTGTTCGTCATGGTCGGTTTCTTCGCGCGGCCGGTCGCGTTCGTGATGAGCGGCCTCATGGCCTTCGCCTACTGGATGGGGCACGGCACCCAGGCGCTCCTGCCGTCGATGAACGGCGGCGAGCTTGCCGCGCTCTACTGCTTCCTCTTCCTGTTCATCAGCGCGCGAGGCTCGGGGATCTGGAGTCTCGACGGCGGCGACTGACGCGACGCTCCTCGCGACATCCGCGAGGAGCGTCGCCCGGCTCCGCCGCGAGCGCGGGGCACGCGCCGCTCCTACGGACTACGCCGGGTCGATGGTCGGCGGCCGGGGGCGGTGGTCGTCCTCGTCGTCGTCGGGCGCGATCTCGAGGTGGAAGCGGTGCAGGAAGTGTTTGACCGCCGGCGCCATGACGATGCCCACGGCCGAGACGAACGCGACGCCGCTGAAGATCGCGTAGAGCGAGGCGAAGATCTTCGCGGCGTCGGTCCGCAACGGATCGACGGGTCCCATGCCCGAGAGGATCATCGACGCGTTCAAGAGCGCATCGACCCAGCCGAGGCCCGCGAGCAGGTGGTAGCCGACGACCCCGATGCCGAGGGCGCCGAGGATCAGCGCGCCGCCGAGGATCCCGTGGCGCGCGATGCGCGGCAGCAGCTCGCGCGCCGACAGGAGCGGCTTGTGGCGACGCCGCATCACGCCGCCACCATGTGGAGCGCCGTCGGCGCGGCGGCTGCCGGCGGCGAGGAGACCCCGGGCGCAAACGGCGACGAGCGGACCGGACGCGACATGGTGCGCCCCGTACCAGGCGCTCCGCCGCTTCGCCATGGGCGGGGACCATAGAAGCGTCGCCGCGCCTCGCTCAACGGTGGCCCCGGCGCGCCGCGGGAGGCGCTACGAGGCCTCGGCCGCCTCGGGCGCGAACGGGCCGAGCCGTCGTCGTGCGAGCTCCGCGGTGAGAAGCGTCCGCAGGCGCTTGCGCGCGAAGAGCGTCAGCAGCGTCGTGCCGAAGTAGCCGTACGGCAGCTTCGGGCTCTCCTCGAAGTAGCGGAGCTGCTGGAACGGGCGCGACGCGTGGGCGTGGTGATCGGCGTGCCGGGAGAGACCGACCAGCGTGTAGAGCGTGAACCACGAATCGGTGTCCCACGAGTCGATGGTGCGCACGCGGCGGGTCGGCCGCTCGAGTCCCCAGTGCTCGAAGTAGTTGACGGCTTCGAGCAGGCGGATCGCGATCAGCGCCTGCAGGAGGAAGATCGCGAAGGCGCCCGGCCCGAGCATGACCAGGATCGCCAAGGCCGTGCCCCATCCGAGCGCGAGCCCGTGCACGACCCGGCTGCGGAGCAGGCGCGGATCCCACCACGCCATGTCGGCATCGCCGAGCCGCTTCGCTTCGAGCCGCCGGCGCTCCGGAACTGCGCCGGCACCGTGCGCAGGAAGAACCGGCCGGGGTGCTCGCCGAAGCGTGCCGTCGCCGGGTCGTCGGCGGTCCCGACCCGCAGGTGATGACCGCGCACGTGCTCGGTGTAGAAGTGCTCGTAGAGCGCCGAGGTCAGCATGAGCCGCCCGAGCTGCTGCATCGTCCGCGACGAGCGGTGGATGAGCTCGTGGGCGACGACGAAGCCGCAGTATCCCGAGTTGATGCCGACCAGGAGGAGGCCGACGAGCGTGTCGGCCGTGAAGAAGCCGTGGAGCGCCACCATCCGGACGAGGAGGGCCACGGCCGCGACCTGGAGCGCGAAGAGCATATCGAGACCGCTCGAGTCGCGCCGGCGCGGCTTGTCCGACCTGGTGCGCTGTGCGATGCGTGACCGCGATGATGCGCGGTCGCGCCCTCCTGGCGGCGGTCGTCGGCTGCGGCCTCTCCCTGGCGATCGCCGCCGGCGCGGCGGCGCGTCCCGACGACGGGTTGCCGGTCTACACCGTCGACGCGGCTCTCGATCCCGCGGCGCGCACGATCACCGGGACGGTGCAGGTGCGCGTCATCAATACGAGCGCCGCGCCGCTCGCCGATGTGGCGCTCGTGCTCTACCCGAACCGCTTCGCGACGCCCGATCCGGCGATCGACGACATCAATCGTCCGTTCGTCTATCCGCGCGAGGTCTTCGTCGCGGGCGGCGTCACGCTCGACGGGCTCGAGAGCGCGCCGACGGCGACGCCCGACGCGGCGTGGACGCCGCTCGGCGCCGGACGGCTCGAGGCGATCGGCCGCTTCGACGGGACGCTGCTGCGCGTCGCGCTGCCGGAGCCGCTGCCGCCCGGCGCCGCGGTGGCCGTGCGCGCGCGCTTCACGACCGTGATGCCCGAGCGTTACGGGGTCTTCGGCGTCGCCGACGGACGGGTCACTGCGCTCGACGGCTGGTTCCCGATGCTGCCCGCGCTCGCCGCCGACGGCCGGTGGGACCCGACGGTCCCGACCCGCCCGCCCGGCGTGCGCGGCCGTCTGCGCGCCCCGACGTCGTACCAGGTGCTGATCGGCGAGACGCTCGGCCCCGAGCCGCCCGCCGAGAGCTTCGATTTCGACGTGCCGGCGGGCTCGCCGCCGACGCTCTTCGCCGCCGAGGACTTCGCGCCGCACGGCCGCGACGTCGACCACGCGATCGTCGGCTACTTCGAGCTGCCGGCGCGCCGCGCGTTCGAGCTCTGGCCGGGCCAGGCGCGCCACGCGCGGGTGCTCGACGCGGTCGAGCGCATCCTGCGGGAGCGGCCCGCCGGCGTGCCGTTGCCGCGCAAGGCGATCGTTCTCGTCGAGGCGCCGCTCCGCCTCGAGCTCACGGCGCCCGGGGGTCCGAGCCTCGCCATCGTCTCGGACCGGACGCTCCGCGTGCATCGCCTGCTCCGCGACTTCCACGAGCGCGAGCTCGCGCAGGCGCTCTACGCCGC
Source organism: Deltaproteobacteria bacterium (assembly GCA_020848745.1). NCBI lineage: Bacteria > Pseudomonadati > Myxococcota > Myxococcia > Deltaproteobacteria bacterium. Next base: position 4,777 of record JADLHM010000049.1, read on the forward strand.
GATCCTCTGGGACGCGATCGCGCGGCGCGAGGCGCCCGCCGACGCGCCCTGGGTCGTCGAAGGCGTGAGCGCGGCGCTCGCCGATCGTTGGCTCGCGGCGGCGCACCCGGCGCACCGCACGGTCTACGATTGGATCGGCCTCTTCAACGTCTTCGCGATCGTCGACCGCTTCGAGTCGGCGCCGAAGCTGCCGTTCGCGGGCACGTTCTTTCCGGAGGAGCGTCATGCCTCGGTCCTGCGCGACGACCGCGAGAGCCTCGGCCGCGACCGTCCCCCGGGCCGCACGGTCTTCACCAAGCTCCGGAACGAGATCGGCATCCCGGCCTTCGATCGGGCGCTCGACGCCTACCTCGCCGATCCGCAGGGCGGCACGTTCCGCGCGGCGGCGGCGACCGCCGCGGGCCGCTCCGAGGATCGCGTCTTCGTCGACTGGACCGCGCCGTATCCGGAGCCGCTCGACTACGCGCTCGCCGACGTCGAGCTGAACGCGCCGGGAGCGCCCGGCACGAGCGCCTCCGCTGCGTCCGGCGACCGGGAGGACTGGGCGCAGCGTTTCAGCGTACTCCGCGAATCATCGCGCCCCGTTCGTGAGGTCGTCGAGGTCGAGGTGCGCGGGCGCGGCGGCGACGAGCGCGCGCGTCTCACCTGGAACGGCGACGGCGCGCGCGCCGACCTCTCGATCGCGACCCCGTGGCGGGCCCGGCGCGTGGTCCTCGATCCCGATCGCAAGCTCCTCGAGGACGAGCGCGTGAACGACGCCGTCCCGGGGTTCCCGCAGGTCGTGCTCGACAGCGCCGACGTCACGGTCACCTCGAGCCAGTTCGGCCTCTCGGGCCTCTTCGTCGCGCGCCGGCGCTACGACTACACGAAGGACCTCGGCCTGGTCGCGTATTTCTCGGACCGCAGCGTCGGCGTGCACGTCGGGCCGCGGCTTCATTTCGGTCCCCGCAACGACGCGACGACCTACCGCCACAACCTCTACGGGTACTACACCTTCGAGGCGCTACGCGGCGACTTCCGCGACGACTCGCGGCGCGGGCGCGGGGACGACGGCGTGCTCGCGGGCCTCGGGCTCCGCTACGACTACACGGACGAGTACGCCTGGGACAATCCGACCGATCAGACCAAGGTCCGGCTCTTCGGCGACTGGTTCGCGAGCGGGCTCGGCAGCTCGTACGACTACGTCGACTGGGGCGTCCGCGTGAGCACCGTGAAGCCGATCTTCACGCCGCGCACGCTCTTCGCGCTGCAGCTGATGAACGCGTGGAGCGCGCCGATCGACTCGCGCGTCCCGAATCAGGGCCGCTACGCGCTCGGCGGCGATCTCGGGGTGCGCGCCGTGCCGGTCGACGAGCGGCTCGGCGAGAACATCGCGCTCGCGCGCTTCGAGCTCCGGCAAACGATCTACCCCGAGGTCGACCACAACTTCTTCGACTGGGTGACCTTCCGCCACGGCCAGCTGCGGCTCTTTCTCGACGCGGGCCGGGTCGAGGATCGGCGCACCGCGCTCTATCGCCCGAGCGACTTCGCGCTCGGCGTCGGCGTCGGGGTCGCCGGCATGTACGACTTCATGGGGTTTTTCCCGTCGGTAGCGTATCTCGCGGTCGCGCAGCGGATCGACGACGTCGACGCGAGCGGCGTGCAATTCCTGTTCGGGACGCGGCAGGCGTTCTGATCCGTTCGGGCCGCCAGGGGCCCGCGGTCCTCCCGTCCACGGCGAGCGGCGGGGGCGAGTGTGATACACGCGTCGCGGATGGAGGCGCGGAGCGGCGCGGGAATCGCGCGGGACGCGGTCAGAGGCGGGGGGCTCCTCGGGCTCCGTCAGGTGTTCGCGCAGGCGCTGAACCTCGCGGGCTACGCGCTCCTCGCGCGTCTGCTCGGTCCGACCGAGATCGGCGTCCTCGGCATCGTGCTCTTCGTGTGTGGGTTCCTCGGAACGTGCGGCGGCGCGGGACTCCAGGCGAGCCTCATCCGCCTCCCGGACGAGCCGACGCCGGAGGAGTATCGCGCCGTCTTCACGCTTCAGGAGGCGATCATGGGCGTGATCGCGCTCGTCGCCGTCGTCGCCGCGCCGTGGCTCGCCGCGCTCTACGGTCGTCCCCCCGAGGAGGCGTGGCTCTTCCGGATGGTCGGCGTCGCGCTCGTCGTGACCTCCTTCCAGGCGATCCCGGCGGCGATGCTCGAGCGCCGTCTCGACTTCGGCAAGGTCGCGTTCGTCGAGGTCGCGCAGGCGCTCGCCTACAACGTCGTCGTCGTGGGGCTGGTGTGGGCGGGTTGGGGGACGGCGAGCTTCGGCGCCGCGCTCCTCGCGCGCGCCGCGACCGGCGCGTTGCTCGCGACCCTCGCGAGCCCGTGGTCGGCGCGGCCGCTCTGGGATTGGGAGCGGGCCCGGGGATTCCTCCGCATCGGCGCGCCGCTGCAGGGCACGGTGCTCGTCGGCCAGCTGAAGGACTCGATCACGCCCATCTTCATCGGCCTCGCGGCCGGCGCCGCGACGGTCGGCTACGTGCAGTGGGCGCAGACCCTCGCGACCGGTCCGCTCTGGGCGTCGATGGTGCTGAGCCGCGTCTACCTGCCGACCTTCGCGCGCGTGCAGCGCGAGCCGGCGAGGCTGGCCCGCTTCGTCGACGGCGCCGTACGTGCGGCCCACGCGCTCGTCGCGCCGGGGGCCGTGCTCCTGCTCGCGCTCGCCGAGCCGGTCACGCGGCTCGTGTTCGGTCCGCAGTGGCTGCCCGCGCTGCCGATCCTGCGCATCCTCTGGCTCGTGAATCTCGTCGTCCCGACGACGACGGCGGTGCTGGCGCTGCTCGCCGCGCTCGGCGACACGCGGACGAGCCTCCGCTTCGCGCTTCTCTGGCTCGCGACCACGTGGCTCTTCGGCGTGCCGGCCGTGCTCCTCGCCGGGGGGCTCGGCTACGCGCTCGCGAACGCCGCCGTGCTGGCGACGAACCTGTGGCTCTTCCGGGTCGCGCGCGAGCGCGCCGCGCTGCACCTGGCGTCGGCGACGATGCCGGTGTGGCTCTGGGCGGCGGCGGTCGGCGTCGCGGTGCACGTCACGGCGCGGCTCCGCCCGTGCGAGGGCCTCGCCGACCTCGCGACGTACCTCCTGGCCGGCGGCCTCCTCTACGCGGCCGGGCTCGCCGCGCTCGCGCCGAGCGAGCTCCGGCAGATGTGGCGGTGGGCGCGAGGACGCGCGTGAGCGCACCGTGGTCGGCCCGGCGGCTTTGCGCGCGTCACGCCGGCGTCCGCCGACCCGGCGCGGTCGCGAGGCAGGCGAGCCCGGCGAGGATCGCGACGGTCTCGGCGAGGCGGATCGCGACGGCGACGGCGAGGCCGATCGCGAGCGGCTCGCCGCCCACCGTGAAGACCCCGACCTGCGTCGCCTCGAGCGTGCCGAGCGACGCCGTCACCGGGACCGCGTGCGCGACGCCGATGCCCATCGAGCTCGAGAGCAGGAGCGGCAGCGGCACGCTGACCGCGAAGACCGCGAAGAGCGCGGCGAGCTCGACGAGGTGGAGCGCCTCGATCACGAGCGACACGCCGACCCCCGCGGGCACGAGCCGCGGGTGGGCGGCGACGACGTCGTGCATTGCCGCGTCGGCGCGCGCGGCGTGCCCGCGCGCCCACGCGCGCCAGCGCCGCGGCAGGAGGTGCAGCGGCGGCTCGAGGATCGGCACGAGCGCGGGCCGTCCCCGGATACCGCGCACGTAGATCGCCGCCAGCATCACGAGCCCGACGAGTGCGCTCGCGGCGGCGAAGAGCATGGCCGTGCCCGATCCCGCGCCGAGCGCGATCGCGCCCGCGATGCAGAGCGGCCCGACGATCATGTTGCCGGCGAGTTCGAGGGTGCGGTCGAGAGCCACGGCGCCCGCCGCTCGCGCGGTCGGCGTGCCGCTCGCCGCGAGGAGCTGGGCGCGCACCGGCTCGCCGCCGAGCGTCCCCGACGGGACGAGCGCCCCGACCGCGCGCGCCGCGAGCCAGAGGCGGGCGAGGCGCAGGAGCGGGAGCCGCGTGCCGAGCCGTCCGAGCACCATCTGCCAGCGGAGCGCGTGCAGCAGGACGGTCGCGAGCCAGAGCGCCAGCCAGAGCGGGATCGCCGCGACGACGATCCGCGGCGGCACCGGGCTCGTCGCCGCGAGCCGCCAGAGCACCCATGCCGCGCCCGCGCTCGCGAGCACCGGCAGGATGAGCCGGAGCGGCGCGCGGTCGCCGCTCGCGGCGGCCGGCGTCACGGCCTCAGGCGGCCAGCTCGTTCGCGTAGACTTCACGGATCGGCCGGAACGGGAAGGTCGCGAGCAGGCGCGTGAGCGCCGGCAGCGTGCGGGCGCGGCCGAGGCGCTTCCAGAGCCGGACGTGCCGCGGGGTCCCCGGGAGCGAGCGCGCCTCGGGATCGAGCTCCCACGGGTGGCAGTAGACGACCGCCGGTCCGACGGTCGTCTCGTGCGTGCGGAGGGCGTCTTCGACGACGCGATACGGGAGGAAGCGCAGGAGCGGACCGCCGCCGGCATAGGGAAGGTTCCAGCCGCCGAAGCGCTCGGCGAACGGCAGCGGGAATTCCCACACCCCGCACGGGTGGCGATAGGGCGCGCGCGGGATGCCGCGGCCGAGGTACGGCATCCATCGCACCGGCGCATAGCTCGTGTCGTAGCGTAGGCCGAGCTCCGCGAGCACGTCCATCGCCCAGAGGTCGCGGGCGCGCCGCAGGAAGTAGGGCGCCCGATACCCCGCGACCACGGCGCCGACGCAATCGCTCAGGATCGCGAGCGAGTCGCGCACGTCGGCGGCGAACTGCGCGCGGCTCTGCGTCGGCACCTGCCGGTGCGCATCGCCGTGGCTCGCGATCTCGTGACCGGCGGCGGCGATGCGCTTCACGAGATCGGGCTGCCGGCGCCCCACGTCGCCGAGCACGAAGAACGTCGCGCGCGCCCCTGCGTGCGCCAGCAGGTCGAGGATCAGGGCGACATCACTCGCCACCGTGCTCGGGAGGTCGTGCCAGTCGGCGCCGCGATCGGGGCGCCAGTCGTCGTGGAACCACTCTTCGACGTCGATGGTGAGCGCGTGCGCGACGGCCATGCACCCGCGAGCTTACGACATCGCTCCAGCGCGCGAAACGTTCGCGCCGCACGGTTGTCGGCCTCGGTCGAAGCGGCTAAGTCATGGCCTCCGTGGCTCCCGCGTTCTCGTCCTACGACGTCGTCGTGATCGGTGGTGGTCCCGCGGGCTCGGAGGTGGCGTGACCCCGCAGCGGTGGGCGCTCCTCCGCGGCGCGGTGGAGCGCGCCCGGAAGAGCGCGTGGTACGCGCGGACGCTCGCGGCGGCGCCGCTCGAGGACCCGGCGGACTTCGCGACGCTGCCGTTCACGCGCAAGCAGGACGTCATGGAGGCGAGCCCCTTCGGGATGCTCGCCGTACCGCCCGCGCACGCGTGGCACTATCACGAGTCGAGCGGCACCACGGGAAAGCCGGTGGCCACGTGGTGCGGGCTCACCGAGCTCACGCGGATGGCGTCGATCGTCACCGACGCGGTTCCCGAGCTCGGCGCCGACGAGGCGATGCTGCTGAACCGCTTTCCGTCCTTCGCGCCGGTCCATTTCTTGATGGAGGAGGTGCTGCGGCGGACGGGACGCTGCCACATCGCAGCCGGCAGCATGAGCTGGGACGTGCCGTTCGGGCGCGCGCTCGAGTTCATGCGGCAGCTGCCGGTGTCGGTCCTGGCGACCCTGCCGTTCGAGATGGTCCTGCTCCGCGAGGCGGGCCGGGAGCTCGGCATCGACGTCGTTCGCGAGTGCAAGAGCCTGAAGGCGGTGCTGCTCGGCGGCGCCGTTCTGCCGCCGGCCTTCAAGAAGTGGATCGCCGATGCGTGGCAGGTGCGCGTCGTCGAGATCTACGGTTCGAACGAGACGATGCTGCTCGCGATCGGCTGCACCGAGGGCGGTCTGCACCTCGCGACCGACCTCTTCGAGCACGAGCTCCTCGACCCCGCCACCATGACGCCGGTTCCCGCCGGGAGCCCCGGCGTCCTCACGATCACCTCGCTCGTCCACGAGGTGATGCCGCTCGTGCGCTACGTCACCGGCGACCTCGTCGAGATGTCGTCGATGCCGTGCCCCTGCGGGCGGAGCGCGCCGACGATCCGCGTTCTCGGGCGCGCGACCGAGATGATCGAGATGCGGGGTCGCGTCATCACGCCAGCCGATCTCGTCGACGCCTGCTACGAGTTCGTCGCGTCGGTCGGGGCGCGCGTCTTCTTCGTCGTGATCCTGAAGCGCGGCATCGAGGTGCTGGTCGAGACGACCCCGGAGAAGCCGGCGACGACCGCCCTCGAAGAGGTGCGGCTCGCCAATCGCCTCGGCGTGCCGGTCACCGTGCGGTGGCTGCCGGATGGCGACGTCTTCGATCGCGCCGCGCTCTTCCGCACACCGAAGATCTACAAGCCGGGGCAGGTGAGCGACTGGCGGGGCGAGGGGCGGAAGACGCTCACGGTCATGGAGGCGCTCCTCGAATGGCCGAAGTTCAG
>JADLHM010000050.1 GCA_020848745.1 Deltaproteobacteria bacterium
CCGCTGACGGGTACGGCGGCTGCGCGTGACATGTCAGTGAAGCTCATCGAGGAGAACCCATGTCGAACATGACGTACGATGCCGTGATCTGCGGCGGCGGGAACAAGGCGCTGATGCTGGCGATGTATCTGACCAAGTTTGCCGGCATGAAGTGCGGCGTCTTCGAGCGGCGTCACGAGATTGGCGGCGGTCTGGCCACGGAAGAAATCGCGGCTCCTGGCTTTCGCGGCAACACCCACGCCAACCTCATGCTGCCGTGGTACTGGACGCCGCTGTACCGCGACTTTCCGGAGTTCTGGGATTACGGCGCCATGATCGATCAGTACCGCTGCAGCGACGGCGCGATCTTCCTGGATACGCAAAAATGCCTCGCGATCTACAGTCAGAAGGTCGATCCGTCACAGGAACGCACCGCGACGCAGATCGCCCGTTTCTCGCAGAAGGACGCGGATACCTGGCTCAAGCTCTGGCGCATGACCAACACGGAGGCGTTCCAGCGGGTCATGTACGACAACGTGCTGAATCCGGCCGAATGGCAGGCGCGGCCGGAGGTGATGGACCGTCAGATGGCCATCTTGTCCGTGCTGCACGAGGCCGGCATCGATCCCATGCCGTACCTGACCGCCTCTCCGATGGAGGCCGTACGCATGATGTTCGAGAGCCCGGAGCTGCAATACACCGTGCTGCGGTTCTTTCCCTCGTCGGTGATGAACGTGCGCGACGCGAGCAAGGGCGCGCTCCTCCTGGGCATGGTGAGCATGCTGCCCCAGATGTCGTTCGTCCGCGGCGGGACTCACATGGTTGCGCACGCCTGCCATCAGTGGCTGGTGCAACACGGCTGCGAGTTCCACCTCAACAAGACCGTCACCAAGGTGCTGCACGACGGCAAGCGTGCTTCCGGCATCGAGCTGCACGACGGCACGCAGGTGGATGCCGGCAAGCTGGTGATCACCGCCGGTCTCAGCGTGATGCAGCTGCTCGACATCGTCGGCCGCGAGGTGTTCGGGTCCGAGGTCTGCGACAAGGTCGACAAGCTCTCGTTCAACAATATCGGCAATATCATGTGGTACAGCTACGCTTTGCACGAAGCGCCGACGTACATCGCCGAAGCGTTCAATCCGGACATCCACGAAACCTTTTGGCTGGGATTGACGAATTCCGCCGATGTCGAGCACCTGGCCCGCGAGTGCGACGAAGCAACGCGGGGACAGATCCCGGCGATGAACGACTTCAATCCGGTGGTGTGGTGCCATAGTCTCGTCGACCCCTCCTACGCGCCGCCCGGCAAGCACGTGGCGCAGCACGAGATGCAGGGTCCGGGCGCGCTCGATCTGTCGCCCAGTGACTACCTGCATCTCAAGGACAAGCACGCAGCCGACATGATTGCCTTCTGGGGGAAGTTCGCGCCCAATATGACGTGGGACAACGTCATCGGCATCGACACCAACAGCCCGTTCGACGTCCGCCGTATGGCCAACCTGGCGCCGCACGGCAACTTCGCCGGTATCGACAAGTCGGCGTCGCAGGACGGCCCCAATCGGCCCACGCCGGAGCTGGCGAATCACCGCACCCCGATTCACAACCTGTATTGCACCGGAGGCTACTGGCATGTCGGCGGCGAAGCCAGCAGTGCGCAAGCGTACAACTGCTACAAGATCATCGCTTCGGACCTGAAGCTCGAGCAGCAGCCCTGGCAGCAGGCGGGCAACGAAGAGCCGGATGCTCTCCTGGAACAACAACGACTGCTGGTGGAGCGGGTCCGGAAGACGTTTCCGGTGCAAGGAGAGTCGTAGTCCGCGGGACTGGGAACCGTCGCGAGCCGCATCGTGCCCGCCCCGTTCGCGTCACCCGACGGGTGGCTGTAGCGACCGCTAACGGAGGAGGCCGGAGCGCTCGCCCAGAAGCCGTTCCGCGGCGGAACAGATCTCGTCCATCACCTCGGCTGCCGGCCTCACTCGGGCGATGGCCGCGGCGCCCTGACCGTACAGCACGGGCGTGGCCTCCGGCCTCGCCGCCGGCCCGAACACGCGGGCAGTCAGTTCCTGGCGGTTCGCCGCCACCTCTTCGTCGCGGCCGTCCCACTCCTCCGTGAACGCGTTGCGGCGCACACGCTCCGCAATCCCTTCCGGCCACGGCGCACCCCGCAGCACGTCGTATGCGCGTGTGTAGACGGTGTCCGTGCCATCGCTCTCGACGATCGCCTGCTTGTACGCGTTGCCAACCTCGACGGCTTCCGGCGTGGCCAGGAACGCCGTTCCCGCCCACGCGCCGTCGGCACCCGCGGCCAGCACCGCCGCCAGCGCGCGCCCGGAGCTGATCCCGCCCGCTGCCAGCACGGTCACGTCCGGGTACGCCTCGGTCACGGCCGCCAGCAGCGGCAGCAGATTCATCGTTCCGGTGTGCCCGCCGGCTTCATTGCCTTGCGCCACCAAGATATCGGCTCCGCCGTCAAGCGCCTCCCGCGCGCCGGCCGGCGTCTGGATCTGGCACATCACCACGGCGCCGGCCTCTTTTGCCCGCGCGATCGCCTGCGCGGGCGCGCCGAACGAAAGCGCGATCACCGGCGTCTTCGCGTCCAGGGTCGCCTGAAAGTGCCCCTCGAACATCGGCAGGAAGGCCGTGATGAAGCCAACCCCGAATGGCTGGTCCGTCGCGGAGCGGATCAGCTCTACCTGGCGAGTCACCCACTCCCGCCCCTGCGAGATGTGGACACCGCCAAAGCTGCCGAGGCCGCCCGCCTTCGACACGGCCGCGGCAAGCGTCCCGCCGCTATGCATCGCCATCGGCGCGCCCATGAGTGGATACCGCAGGCCGAAACGCTCCGTGAATCGGGTCTGGATCATCGTATGCCCTCTAGTAGATCGTCTGCGCGGCGACCAGCGTCTGGTAGCGCGCGTCGTCCATGCCGAGCAGGCGCTTGAACACGCGCTCGTTGTCCTGGCCGATGCGCGGGCCCGGCCGGACCGTGATCGCGCTCCGACTCGTCTTCACGTAGGCGCCGTAGATCGTCTCCTTGAAGCCGAGGGGGTGGACGACCTCGATGAAGGTGCCGCGCGCGCGCCAGTGCGGGTCGCGGAGCAGGTCGGCGACGTTCAGGACGGGTGTGGCGGCGACGCCCGCGGCTTGCAGTCGGCGGGCGAGCTCGTAGTCGTCTTGGTCGGCGGTCCAGGCGGCGAGCCGCGCGTGCAGATCGTCGAGCGCGGCGAGGCGGCCGGGGAGGGCCGCGAGCTCGGGTGCGGTCGCCCACGCCGGCCGCTCCATCGCGGCGACGAGCGCCTGCCACGCGTCGTCGTTCGTGACCGCGATCGCGATCCAGCGGTCCTCGCCGGCGCACGGGAAGACGCCGTGGGGCGCGGCGGCGGCGCGCGGGTGGCGATTCCCGAGGGCGCCCGCGGAGCGGCCGTTCAGCGCGTAGTCCATGAAGGCGGGGCCGACCATTTGCATGACGGCTTCCTGCTGCGAGTAGTCGACGTGCTGGCCCATGCCGGTGCGGTCGCGGTGGTGCAGCGCCGCCAGGATCGCGAAGGCGCCCATGATGCCGTTGTAGGGGTCGGAGAAGGCGTTCTCGACCGGGATCGGCGTGCCGTCGCCGTAGCCGACCAGGCTGTCGAGGCCGGTCGTGCTGGTGAGGCTCAAGCCGTAGGTGCGGATGTCCTTCAACGGACCGGTCAGCCCGGCGGCCGGCATCGAGAACATCACGAGGTCCGGCTTCACGGCGCGGAGCGCGTCCCAGCCGAGCCCGAGCCCGTCCATGACGCCGGGGCCGAAGTTCTCGATCACGACGTCGCACCGAGCGATCAGCTCCCTGGCGAGCGCGCGGCCCTCGGGGTGCTTGAGGTTCAGCGACACGCTGCCGTTGCCCGCCCAGCAGGCGTGGTTCGAGAGGCTGCGGTCGGGGTCGCGGATGCCCTCGCCGAAGGGCGGCAGCATGCGGGTCAGGTCGATGCGGGCGCGCGACTCGATCTTGAGGACGTCGGCGCCGAGGAAGCCGAGCGTCTGGCCGACGACGGGTCCGGCCCAGACCCAGCCGAAGTTCGCGACGCGGATCCCGGAGAGGGGGAGCTTCGAGTCGGACGTGTTCACGCGCGTCTCCTCAGATCACGCCGTCGCGGCGGAGTGCGTCGAGCGCGGCCCCGTCGAGGCCGAGCCGCTCGCCGTAGACCTCGGCGTTGTGCTGGCCGAGGAGCGGCGCCGGCCGCGTCGGGCCGCCCGGACTCGCCGGCAGCTTGAAGGGCGCGCCGAGGTCGCGGACGCGCCCGAGCGCCGGGTGATCGATCTCCGTCAGATAGCCGCGCGCCGCGAGGTGCGGGTGCTCCGCCGCTTCCGCGATCGTGAAGACGGCGGTCACGGGCACGCCCTCGGCCTGGCAGCGGTCCATGATCTCGCGCTTGCCGTGCTCCATCGTCCACTCGACGAGCAGCGGGTAGATCGCGTCGGCGTTCTGCGCGCGCTGGTACATGTCCTGAAAGATGTCGACGGTCATCCATTCGGGATTCCCCATCACGCGCGCGAGGCCGTTCCACTGTCCGGGCTCGAGCGCGAGCATCCAGACGTGGCCGTCCTTGCACGGCAGGATCGTCGCCGGCGCGCCGAGCGGCATGCCGACGCCGGTGCGGCGCTCGAACCTCCCGTCCTGGGCGCAGCCGCCGATGTTCTGGCCGCCGACGAAGGTCGCCGCGATCGCCTCCGCGCACGACACGTCGAGGTGCTGGCCGCCGCCGACGCGCACGCGGCCGTAGACGGCGGCGAGGCCCCAGGTGGCGGCCGTCACCGCGCCGTAGAAGTCCGCGGCGAACGTCCCGTGCTCGAGCGGCGCCTCGCCCGGGCGGCCGCAGTAGCGGCTGCTCGCGCCCGAGAGATGGAAGGCGTTCAGATCGGTGCCGAGCCAGTCGGAATAGGGTCCGGTCTGCCCGAACGGCGTGATCGAGATCAGGACGAGGCCCGGGTTCAGGGCGGCGAGGCTGGCGTGGTCGAGGCCCCAGGACGCCAGCGTGCCGGGCTTGTGGTTCTCGATCACCACGTCGACCTTCGCCGCGAGCGCGCGCGCGAGCTCGCCGCCGCGCGGGGTCGAGAGGTCGAGGGTAATGCCGCGCTTGTCGGTGTTCAGGAAGAAGTACGTTCCGCTCCTCTCCGGATGGGGCACGTCGCCCGGGAACGGACCCCACGTGCGGCTCGGGTCGCCGCGCGGCGGCTCGGCCTTCACGACGTCGGCGCCGTAGTCGGCGAAGAGCTTCGCGCAGTACGGCGCCGAGACGTACTCGCCGAGTTCGAGGACGGTGATGCCGTGGAGGGCGCCGGGCGGCATGGTCCGGACGCAGTAGTATGGAAGGAGCGCCCCGGCAAGGTCGGGTTCCCGGGCGTGGACGTTCGTGCCCCGCGATGTTCCGGCGCTCGCCTCCTACGGTTGCCAGGCGGGACCGGCGGCGGTCACCGACATGCTCTGTACGTTCGCGCGCAGGGGCGTCACGACGCCGCCGATGTCGATCGAGCCGCCGCTCGACGTCATGCCTTTCTGGAACGTGATCGACGTCGTTCCGTCGAGCGTGACGGTGTACGACGCGCCGTCGTCCACGACCGACGGCGTCAGCGCCGCGCCCGCGGCGTCACGCGCTTGCAGGACGGTGAGGATGTAGCTCTGCGCCGTGCCCGCCGTCGTGTCGACCTCGATCCGATACTGACTGTGCGGCGGCGATGGCCGCCGTGTCGAGATCCGAGCCGAAGAGCGCATCGAACGTGCCGAGCGCTCCGGTGACGGCCGTCGCGCTCACGGTCGACGCCGGGGCGTGGCCGAAGTCGGGAATGGGCGCTTTGCAGACCGCCGTCGCCCTGGCGGCCGTCGCCGCGGCGGCGCGGGCGCCGTGGCGACCCTACAGCAGGAGCCTATCGTGCGGGCCGCGATCGAACGAGCCGGCACCACGATATGGAACCTGGACTCGCTGGCGGCGCTCGGCTAGGTTTCCAGCGCCGACCTCGATTCCGCCCCCCGGGAGGACCTTCCATGCACCGGTCGTGGCGTCGCCGCGCCCTCGCCCTGCTCACGCTCGCCGCCGTGCTCGCGCCGGCGCTCGCCGTCGCCGCGCCGAAGGCGCTTCGCCAGGCCGGGCGCTGGCTCGTCGACGCGGACGGGCGGGCGGTGATCCTCCACGGCGTGAATCAAGTGAACAAGCTGCCGCCCTATCTGCCGTCCGCCATCGGCTTCGGCGCCGACGACATCGCGAAGATCGCCGCCGAAGGGTTCAACACGGTCCGTTTCGGGCTCGCACACCAGGGCCTGGCGCCGGCGCCGGGCGTGTACGACGCGGCCTACCTCGACGACATCGCGGCGACGGTGAGCCTCATGACGGCCGAGGGCATCTACGTGCTGCTCGACTTCCACCAGGATCTCTACGGCGAGCGCTACCAGGGCAACGGCATGGCGGACTGGGCGACGGTCGACAGCTCGCCGACCGATCCGACGCTGCTTCCGGCCTGCGACCATGGCTTTCCAGGCAACATCTTCTCGTGCCCCTTCCTGTGGGAGGCGTTCGACCGCTTCTTCGGCTTGAACGGCCGCGAGCTCGAGATCGGTCCGCGTGGCCGGACGCTGCAGGCGGAGTTCGCCGACGCGTGGCGCCAGGTGGCGGCGCGCTTCAAGGACGAGCCGCTGGTCTTTGGCTACAACCTCATGAACGAGCCGTACCCGGGAAGCTCGATCCCGCAGTGCCTGCGAGCGACCGGATGCCCGGGGAACGCCGACGCGCAGCTCACGGCGTTCTCGAACCTCGTCGCGGAGGCGATTCGCGAGGTCGATCCGGCGACGATCGTGTACTACGAGCCGTACGGGACGAACTTCAACGCCGGCTTCCCGACGCACCACGGCGACGTCGACGTCGACGGGGTCGGCTTCTCGTTCCACGTCTATGCGTGCCTGCCCGACGCGGGTCCGTCCGCGACCTGCGGCCCGCGCGAGCGTACCGTCTTCCTGAACGCCGACGCGCAGGCGGAGACCTTCGCGCACGCGCCGCTCGTCACCGAGTTCGGCGCGACGGACCAGCTCGAGACGATCGAGCGCATCGTGGCGGCCGCTGACGAGCACCGGATGGGTTGGCAGTACTGGGCGTGGTGGAATCGCGATCCCTGCTGCGAGTCCCCGGGCGATGGCGTCATCGACCACCCGATGAATCCGCCGACCTCGGAGCACCTGAAGGAAGACAAGCTCGACGTGCTGGTGCGTCCGTATCCACGCGCCGTCGCCGGCACGCCGCTCGACTGGTCGTTCGACCGCGTCACGCGCCGCTTCACGATGTCCTACGCAACGACGCCGGTGGACGGCGCGCTCGCCCCGGGTGCGGTGACCGAGGTGTGGATCCCGGGTCGCCACTTTCCCGGAGGCTACGACGTCGTAGGTCTGTCCGGCGCGCAGGTGGTTTCGATCGGCAACGCCGAGCGCCTCCAGCTCCTGGCGCTCCCCGGCGCGACGACGGTGTCGTTCTCGGTGGTGCCGGCCGGGTGCGGCCCGGTGCCGGCGCCGGGTTGCGCGCAGCAGCTCACGGCGGACCGCGGCGCGCTGGCGATGACCGACGCGACTCCCGACGCCAAGGACCGCCTCCGCTGGTCGTGGATCGACGGTGCGGCGGCGACGACGCCCGACTTCGGCAATCCGTCGGCGTCCACGGCCTATCGCCTCTGCGTCTGGGACGAGACCGCCGGCGTTCCGCGCCTCGTCGGCAGCCTCGGCGTGCCCGTCGGCGGCACGTGCGACGGCAAGCCATGTTGGCGCGCCACGAGCACGGGCTTCCGCTATCGCGATCCGGGCGCCGCGAGCGACGGCATCCGTCAGATCGTGCTGAAGGCCGGCGCCGCCGGCCGCAGCAACATCCAAGTCCGTGGGCAGGGAAGCGCGCTCGCGCTGCCGCCGCTCCCGTTCGCGCAAGCGTCGAAGGTCACCGTGCAGCTGCGCAACGACAGCTCGCCGTCCTGCTGGGAGGCCACGTACAGCGCGCCGGCGCGCCGCAACGAGGCCGATCAGTTCAAGGACCGGGGCGATTGAGGGCAGGATTCAGACGAGCGTGACCGGGGCGGGGACCTGGAATCGGGCGAAGTCGCGATCCTCCGTCACAATGGTGCGGATGCCATGCTCGCTCGACCTTCCGGGGTCGGTGGTTTCGGGCTCATGCCGCCGTGAGCGGGGGCGGCGCGGCGACTCGGGCTTCTCGCTCGGACGCGGCGTGTGCGGAGGCTCCCGAACGGCTACCGGCCGAAGGCGCTCACTGCACCACTCACGTCCGACGCGACGTAGACGTGCTTGCCCGCGGCGCTCACGGCGACGCCGTGCGCGCCGTCGAGGACCACGCCGTCGGCGCAGTCGCCGCCCGAGCCGGTCTCGCTCACGCATCCGTCGGTTCCGGGGAGCTGCGCCAGCGTTCCGGTCTTCTTGTTCCGGCGGAAGACGGCGACGGCGTCTCCGACCGACGAAGCGACGTAGAGATCCTTGCCGCTGCGGCTGACGGCGATCGATCGCGGGCCGTCGAGGCCGACGCCGTCGATGCACGCGCCGCCGGAGCCGGTCTCACTGACGCATCCGTCGGTTCCGGGGAGCTGCGTCAGGACGCCGGTCTTCTTGTTGCGGGCGAAGATCGCGACGGAGTCGCTCGCGACCGCGCCGACGTACGCGTGCTTGCCGTCGGCGCTGAGGGCGACGGCATCCGCGCCGCTCAGGGCTTCGCCGTCGGCGCAGGCGCCGCTCGTTCCGTCGTCACTCACGCATGCGGCGGATGCGGCCAGCTGCGTGAGCGCGCCGGTCGCCTTCGTCCGGGCGAAGACGGCGACGGCGCCGCTGTTGGCCGCCGCGACGTAGACGTGCTTGCCGTCGGCACTCACCGCGACGGAGTCGGCACCGTCGAGCGCGATGCCGTCGGCGCACGCGCCGCCGGTGCCGGTCTCGCTGATGCAACCGGCCGTGCCCGCGAGCTGGGTCAGCGCTCCGGTCTTCTTGTTGCGACCGAACACCGCGATGGAGTCGCCGAAGAACGACGCGACGTAGACGTGCTTGCCGTCGCGGCTCACGGCGACGGCGATCGGATCGTCGAGCGCGATCCCGTCGGCGCAGACGCCCCCCGTGCCCGTCTCGCTCACGCACCCGTCGATCCCTGCGAGCTGCGTCAGGCCGCCGGTCTTCTTGTCGCGCGCGAACACCGCGATCGCGTTGCTCTTGCAGGACGCGACGTAGACGTGCTTGCCGTCGGGCGACACGGCGAGCGCGCACGCGTTGCTGACGGCGACACCGTCGGTGCAACCGCCGGCACCGGTCTCGTTCACGCACCCGGCCGCTCCGGCGAGCTGCGTCAGCGCGCCGGTCGCCTTGTCGCGGGCGAAGGCGGTCACGCCTCCGCTCCCGAGGATCGACGCCACGACGTACGCGTGCTTGCTGTCGGGGCTCACGGTGACGCCGAGCGCACCCGCGAGCGCGACGCCGTTGCTGCAGCCGCCCACGGCGCCGGTCTCGCTCACGCAGCCGCGAAGAGCGAGCGGACCCAAGGGGGCGGCGGAGATCGCGGGGCTCAGTAGCAGGCCGAGCGTCCAGAGGATCGGCGTGCTCCACCGTAGGGCAGCAACGGCGTCTTTCGCCATGAGGGCACCTCCGGACGCACTATTGCGCCTCCTGCCGCCTCGACCGCAAGGGGGAAGGCCCTGCATTCCTCCCGGTGCGCGCCGACCCCGGCGAGGTGCCCCGGATGACCGCCTGGAATCCCCGCTACGGGCATGCGACCGGCGGGGGCGACTTCGACGCCGCCTGATACCGATCGACCTTGTCGTAGCGTTCCGACGTCGGCGGGTTGCCGCTCGTCTTCGGCGGTGCGTCCGCACACCAGGTCACACCCGAGCCGAGCGTCAGGCGCATCGCCACCCGACCCTGCGACGGCTCGTCCAGCGTGTAGCCCCACGCCGCACGGCCACCGCGCACATCGAGGCGGTTGTCCTTGACGGTGATCCTCGTGACGGCATCCGTGCGCTCGCCGCGGTAGGTGTAGCGGATCCCGCTCCCGGAGGTCCGGGCCTCCCAGCCCGAGAACGGTAGGACGACACTGAACGACTCGCCGCTGCCGTTGCTGTTGGAGACCGTGAGCGTCGCCCCTCCGAGGCCCGAGCCGCTGCCCGTCGGGTCGCCGGTGCTGCCGAGCGCGGGAGGTACGATCTGATTCGCGACCGGGTCCTTGCTGGTCGACGCTTTGAACGTGAACTTCCGCCGATCCGGGTCCGGTGGCGGCGTGCTGTCGTCCTGGAGCTTCATGGAGGTGGTCTGGATCAGCACCGGAGGCGCGGCAGTCGGCGTCGGTCCCGCGATCGTCGGCGTCGCGGTACGGGTGGGGGTAGGCGTTGCGGTCGCCGTGCGCGTGGGGGTCGCCGTGTGCGCCGGGGTCGGGGTGGCGGTCGGCGTGGGTGTCGCCCCGCCGGGCACGCTGTTCGGATTGGCCGGATCGCTGCCGGCGTCGAGCTCGGTACGGTCGCCGAACCCGTCCTCGTCGCGATCGACGCCCATACGGACACCCGAGGAGGGCGGCACACAGGTATAGAGCTGCTCCTGCCCGGGCGCGTCGTCGACCAGCCCGCGGAGCGTTGCCGCAGTGATCGGACTGTCGGCATCGCGATCGGTCTGGAACTGATTGCCGCCGACGTAGACCGCGCCACGTGCGATCCCGCCGACGACGCCCTTGGCGATGAGCTCGCAGTCGCCGGCGTCGTCGCGCGCGATCAGGAGATTGATCCGCGCGACGACGGTCGCGTCGTTGACGGTCGCTGCCGTCACCGAGACCTGCTGGCCGACGATCGGCGCGAGACCCGTATCGAAGGCCAGCATGAACGCTTCGACCTCGCGCCGGGACACGTCGTTGAGATTGAGGAACACGTCGGAGTTCACGAAGTCGAAGACGGTGGCCATGCTGCCGTCGTGCAGAAAGCCCGAGCCCCGCACTTGCGGGCCGAGAAAGCCGGTCGCCGGAATCCCCGGGACGCCGGCCGGCACCCCGAACATGCCCACCTTCTGGTAGAGATTCCGGAGGTGGGCGATCTTGAACTCCTGCGGCTCGCCCTCGATCGAGGATCGACCGTCGGTGCCGAGCGGCAGCGCGTGGCAGAAAGCGCAGGTGAACGCCCCGGCATCGGTGGGGGTGTTCTCGAAGAACTGGCGCCCGTTCGACTGTGCCGTCGTGAGGCTGTTGTCGAGCGCACGGATCGGGTTCGGAGGGTACCGCAGCGTCAGCGCGAAATCGGTGAAGGCCTGCATCTCCGCGGGGGCCAATTGATTGGCGCGGCCGAGCAGACCTTGGAATGCCGGGTTGAACGCCTTGAACGCGGCGTCCTCGTCGAGCGGATCGCCCCCGCTGCTCCCGCCGGTGCGATCTCCGCGCCAGTGCATCGGACCGGCGTCGGCCATGCCGCGCAGGCTCTGGGTGGTCATCGGTCCCTTGAGGGGATGAAATGGACCGCCGCTGCCGACACGGAACGGGTTCGGGTTGGGTTGGACGCTTCCTTGCGGATCGCCGAGATCCCACGCGAGGCCGTCCATATCGCCGAAGATGTGGCAGCTGGCGCACGCCGAGTCGCCGTGGCCGGAGAGCGTGCGCGCATCGTAGAGGAAGCGCCGGCCGTTACGCACCTCGGGCGGCGACGGGTCGTAGCGCAACGGCACCGTCGCCGCGACCACGCGCGATACCGGATTGTCGACGTTGACGACGATCGAGAGGGTGTGATCGAAGCGGTTCATCACGTAGAGCTGGTTGCGGGCTTCGTCGAGCGCGAGGCCGCTCGGACCGCCCCCGACCTCGATGTGGTCGGCGACGATGGTTCCGCTCTCGAGGCTCCCGGCATCGAGCACGGCCACGCGCCGTGAGCCGAACGCGGCAACATAGAGCGTGAGACCGTCGCTGGAGAACACCAGGTCGGTTGGAAAAGCGCGCGACTGCTCGGTCTCCGCGGGGGCGCCGGTCGGGACACTGTAGTCGATGTGCGGGTTCAGGTGGACCGGCGTCGCGTTCGTACCGTTCACGACCGTGATGCGGCTCTCGGCGATGTGACCCTGCACCCCCTGGTTCCCCTGCAGGAAGTTCTCGAAGCGCACCTCGTTCCGCGCATCGAGGTTGGTCACGAAGAGCCGCCCGTTCGTCGGCCGCACCGCCATGTTGAAGAGAATCGTGCCGACACCGACGACGTTGTTGGCGCCGCCGGCGAGCGCGGGCGGATTGGCGTTGGCGTCGATCGAGAAGACGTCCTGGTCGGGCAGCGAGAACGGAACGAACGGCGTCCAGTTCCGCGCGAGCTCGTCCTCCCACCGGTTGTTGGCGGGGTTGAAGGCCACGATCAAGCCGACCGCCGGCGGGCTCGGCGGCGCCATCGGGGGCGGTGGCGGGAGGCCGAAGTTGGCGGCGACCACCGGCTGCGGGATCGTGGTGGTGCGACTCCCGGAATGAAAGACCGCGGCGAACACCGTCGCGCCGTTGACGCTGCGCGCGAGCGCCCGGGGCGTGTCGCCGAAGAGCGTCACGATGCTGAGCGGCGTGCCGCCGAGCGGCGCGCCGAGCGCCTCGGCGGCGAAGGCCCACACGTCGGCGCGGCCGACGCCCTCGGTCGTGAGCTCTGGATCGCCGGGTCGGTTCTGACCACGATGCGCGCAGGTGATGAACGCCCGATCATCCGCGGCGCCGGCGAACAGGAGGTCGCGCGGCTCGTCGCCGACGAGGAGCGTGCGAATGACGCGGGAGCGGGTGACGTCGGCGGGTTCCAGCTCGACGATGCTGACGCTGTCGGAGAGGTGGTTCACTACCCAGGCTTCGGTGCGCCCGGTCGTCCCGTTGACGCGTGCGGCCACCGCCACCGGTTCGAGACCGACCGGGACCTCGGTCGCGAGCGTCAAGCTCGCGGTGCCGATGGTGTAGATCGCGAGACGATTGTCGGGGGTATTGACGGCGAAGAGCCTGGTCCCGTCCGGCGAAAGCGCCAACGGACGAACGTGCCCGCTCTCGAAGTTGACGAAGGATTGCGCGGCAGCGGCCGGAACGTGCACGACCAGTGCGATGGTGGCGACCACCGCCCAAACGACGACCGCGGGGGATAGGAGCACGGCACTCTCCTCGGGGACTCCGACGTAGCGACAAGCGGGGAGGTAGCAGAAGGCGGAAATGCGGCGCAACGAGAATCGGTGGCGGCGCCATCGACTGCCACCGGTGACGAGGGCCACGATGAGACGTCGCCGGCTCGTGCGCCGGCGACCGCCGATCCGGGGGCAGGAGATCAACCGGGGGATGGAGGCGCGACGTCGAGGGTCGTCATCATGCCGGCCTCGGCGTGCTCCAGGACGTGGCAGTGCATCATCCAGCGGCCGGCATCGAGCGGCACGAGGCCGACGTCGACGGTCTCCTTCGCGTGCACGAGCACGGTGTCGCGCCACCACGGCTCGTCGACCGGCGCGCCGTTGCGGGCGAGGACTTTGAAGAACATTCCGTGGGTGTGCATGGGATGGAGACGGAACGACGCGTTCACGAAGCGGAGGCGGGCGAAGCGGCCGAGGACGAGCGCGCTGCCGGGATGGTGGGCGTGGTCGGTCGCGGCCTCGCCGTTGAGGGTCCAGGCGACGCCGTAGGGGCCGCCGCGCTGCGCTTGCAGCTCGAATTGCAGCGTCGGCTCGTTCGGCACGGCCTTCCACGCGGGTACGTGGGCGCGGGCGGGGGACGGGAAGCTCGGCGTCGGGACGGGGTCGCCCTCGATCCGGATCCAGCCGAGGCTGTTCGGGCGACCTTGCACGAAGCCGTCGACGATCCGGAACTGCCGGCCCGCCGCGTCGGCGGGGATGGTGAGATCGAGGTCGAGGCGGTTTCCGGGCGCGAGCTCGAAGCCGGCCGGATCGACGGGCCGGGGAGTCGTCATGCCGTCGACGGCGATCACCCGGGCGTCGAGGCCGGAGAAATCCGGACGGAAGACGCGGCCGTTCGCCGTGTTGAGGAGACGGAGCCGGATGCGTTCGCCGGGGCGCACCACGAGGGTCTCGTTCACGCGGCCGTTCACCGTGACGACGTTGCCCCAGCGGCCGTCGTGCATGAGGTCGTGCCGCGTCACGAACGCGGGGTCGATGGCCCCGTCGCCGCCGAGCCGCCAGTCGTCCAGCACCCAGACGACGTCCTGCGAGAACGACGGTGGGTCGACCTCGTGGACCACGAAGACGCCGAAGAGCCCGCGCTCGACCTGCTCGGGCGAGCGCAGATGCGGGTGGAACCAGAAGGTGCCGGCGTCCTTCGGCACGAACTCGTAGTCGAAGGACGCGCCCGGCTCGACCGGGGGCTGCGTGAGACCCGGCACGCCGTCCATCGCGTGCGGCACGCGAACGCCGTGCCAGTGGACCGTCGTGGCCTCGGAGAGGCGGTTGGTGAAATGGATGCGGACGCGCTCGCCGACCGTGGCGTGCAGGATCGGGCCGGGAACCTGGCCGTCGTAGGCCCAGACCGCGAGCCGGCGGCCGTCGAGCATCGGGAGGATCGCCGGCGCGGCGACGAGATCGTAGCGGCGCACGCCGCCGCGCTCGGAGACCTCGGCCGGATAGGCGTCGCCGAACTCGGCGACGGCCGGGTCGACGGGCGGGCTCGGGCGGCACGCGCTCGCGAGCAGCGCGAGCAGGAGGAGCAGCGCCCCCGCTCTCACAGCTCGAGCGTCCGCAGGCGCAAGGCGTTCCCGATGACCGAGACCGAGCTCAGGCTCATCGCCGCCGCCGCGATCATCGGGCTCAGTACGAGGCCGAACACCGGGTAGAGCGCGCCCGCCGCGACGGGCACGCCGAGCGCGTTGTAGACGAAGGCGAGGAAGAGATTCTGTCGGATGTTCCGCATGACGCCGCGGGAGAGCCGGCGGGCCCGCACGATGCCGCGCAGGTCGCCGCGTACGAGCGTGACCCCCGCCGTCTCCATCGCGACGTCGGTGCCGGTGCCCATCGCGATACCGACGTGCGCGAGCGCGAGCGCCGGCGCGTCGTTGACGCCGTCGCCGGCCATCGCGACCGTGCGCCCTTCGGCCATGAGGCGCTCCACGATCGCGCGCTTCTGGTCGGGCAGCACCTCGGCCTCGAGGTCGCGGATTCCGAGGCGGTCGGCGACGACGGCGGCCGTCGCGCGGCTGTCGCCCGTCAGCATGACGAGGCGGACGCCGTCGGCGGCGAGCAGGCGGAGCGCCTCCGGCGTCGAGGCCTTGATGGGGTCGGTCACGCCGAGGAGCCCCGCGAGCGCGCCCTCGACCGCGATCAGCATGACGGTCTGACCGTCGCGCTGGAGCGCCGTGATGCGCTCCGCGGACGCGCCGAGGTCGACGCGGAGCTCGTCCATGAGCACGCGGTTGCCGAGGGCGACCCGACGGCCGTCGACCAGCCCGGTCACACCCTTGCCGGTCAGCGAGGCGAAGTCGACGACACCCGCCGGTCGCACGCCGCGCTCGGCGGCCCCGGCGACGATCGCCGCGGCGAGTGGATGCTCGCTCGCGCGCTCGAGGCTCGCCGCGAGCCGCAGCATCTCGGCGTCGCCTTCGACCGTCACGAGGCGCGGCTTCCCTTCCGTGAGGGTGCCGGTCTTGTCGACGACCAGGGTGTCCACCCGCTCCATCGTCTCGAGCGCCTCGCCGTTCCGGATCAGGACCCCGGCGTGCGCGCCGCGTCCGACGCCGACCATGATCGACATCGGCGTCGCGAGCCCGAGCGCGCACGGGCACGCGATGATCAGGACCGCGACCGCCGCCACGAGCGCGTGGGCGAGGCGCGGCTCGGGACCGACGAGGAACCAGAGCGCGAAGCTCGCCGCCGCGACCAGCCCGACCGCCGGGACGAACCAGGCCGACACGACGTCGGCGAGGCGTTGGATCGGGGCGTGGCTGCGTTGCGCTTCGCTCACCATCCGCACGATGTGGGCGAGAAGCGTGTCCTGCCCGACGCGCTCCGCGCGCATGACGAAGCCGCCGGTGCCGTTCACCGTCCCGCCCGTCACCTTGTCCCGGGGTCCCTTGGCGACCGGGATGGGCTCGCCCGTCACCATCGACTCGTCTACGGCGCTCGTGCCGTCGAGGACGATCCCGTCGACGGGCACGCGCTCGCCGGGCCGGACGCGCAGCCGGTCGCCGACCTCGATGTCGGCGAAGGCGACGTCGTGCTCGCTGCCGTCGGGGGCGAGACGGCGCGCCTGCTTGGGGGCGAGGTCGAGGAGCTCGCGGACGGCGCCGGCGGTCTGGCCGCGGGCGCGGAGCTCGAGCACCTGGCCGACCAGCACGAGCGTGGTGATGACGGCGGCCGCTTCGAAGTAGAGCGGCGTCCCGTGGCCGCCCGAGCTCGGCACGAGGTGCGGGAAGAGCGTCGCGAAGAGGCTGTAGCCGTACGCCGCGCCCGTGCCGATGGCGATGAGCGTGAACATGTTGAGGCGCCCCGTGCGGAGCGACGTCCAGCCGCGCGCGAAGAAGGGCGCGCCGCCCCATGCGACGACCGGCGTCGCGAGCGCGAGCTGGAGCCAGGCGAGGACCGACCAGGAGACGCGGTGCTGGAGCGGCATGCCCGGCAGCAGATCGGACATCGCGAGGAGAAAGAGCGGGGCGGTCAGCACCGCGCTCGCGACCAGGCGGCGTCGCATGTCGTCGAGCTCGGGGTTCGCCTCCTCGGGCGCGTGGAACGCGAAGGTCTTCGGCTCGAGGGCCATGCCGCAGATCGGGCAGCTGCCGGGCCCGAGCTGCACGACCTCGGGATGCATCGGACAGGTGTACTCGCGCGCGGCCTCGGCCGCCGAGGGCGGGGCCGCGGGGCGCGGCGCGAGCCAGCGCGCGGGATCGGCCTCGAACTTCGCGCGGCAGCCGGCGCTGCAGAAGTAGTAGGGCGTTCCCCGAAGCTCGGTGCGGTGCGGCGTCGCCTCGGGGTCGACCGACATGCCGCAGACGAGGTCGTGCGCGGTCTTCACGAGGAACGCACTATTCCACATCGGAGGCGGGCGCGCTTGCCACGGAAACTAGAACGTGTTCTACTTCCGCGGTCTCGAAATTCCGCCGCGTCCCGCGCCGCGGCGCCGCCGCGGCACCGCCGATCAGAAGGAGATCTCGTGGGCAGAAATCCGTTGCACACCAAGCTCTGCGACATGCTCGGGATCGACTTTCCGATCATCGCGTTCACCCACTGCAAGGACGTCGTGGCCGCCGTCGTCAACGCCGGCGGCTTCGCGGTCCTGGGCGAGGCGATGCACACGCCCGACGGCATCGCGTCCGACATCAGGTGGATCCGGAGCCGCGTCGGCGACAAGCCCTTCGGCATCGATCTCGTGCTGCCGGCTTCGGCGCCCGACGCTTCCACGCTGGAGCAACTTCTCGCCAAGATCCCCGACGAGCACAAGCGCTACGCCGCCTACATCAAGGAGAAGTACAACGTCCCCGACCCCAAGGGGCAACAGGCGTTGCATCAATGGGGCGGTCTGACGCACGAAATCGCGCGCAAGCAGCTCGACGTGATCCTCGACGAGCGCGTCCCGGTGTTCGTGTCCGGCCTCGGCAGCCCGGCGTTCATGCTGAAAGCGGCGCATGAGCGCGGCATGAAGGTGTTCGGCCTCATCGGGAAAGCGCGGCAGGCGAAGCGCGAGATCGAGGCCGGCGTGGACGTCATCATCGCGCAGGGCTACGACGCCGCCGGACACACGGGGCCGATCGGGACCTTTTCGATCGTTCCCGAGGTCGTGGCCATCGCGGGCGACACCCCGGTCGTCGCGGCGGGCGGCGTCACGACGGGACGGCACCTCGCGGCGTCGATATGCCTCGGCGCCGCGGGCGTCTGGACCGGGACCCTCTGGCTCGCGGCGCGGGAGTCCGACAACGACATGATCATCAAGGAGAAGCTCGTCGCGGCGACGGCCGACGACACGGTCTACTCGAAGAGCGTGTCGGGCTTCGCGATGCGCGTGCTCAAGTGCCCGTGGACGGAGGAATGGGCGAAGCCGGAGGCGCCGCGCGTCCTGAACTCGCCGTACCAGATGCTGCTGAGCTCCGACTACATCCAGGGGGCCAACGACCATCGGCGCGCCGATCTCATGTTCGAGGCCGCCGGGCAGGGCGTGAGCTTCATCGATTCGATGAAGCCGGCGAAGCAGATCGTCAACGACATGGTGGAGGAGGCGCTCTCGGTGTTCGAGGAGATCACCGGCGAGTCGGCCGGCGCCTGACCCGAGCATGGCGGCGACCGAGTCCCTTCCGGGCAGCATGCCGACCCTGCCGGGCTTCGACGATGCCCGCGCCGGCAAGCGCGCCGAGTGCGACGGCGGCGGCGCCATCACGGGCACGCGCTACGCCGGACGCGAGGAGTTTGCCGGCACGCTCACCGGCGACTACGTCGATCACGGCGACCCGCCGTGGCGCTGGTACCTGCTGAAGGACCTCGTGCGTCGGCCCGAGGGCTATCCCGGCAATGCCGTGTGGTGCCTCGCCGAGAACCTCTTCGTCGAAGGCGAGCCGGTCTAGGATGACGCTCCGGATCGTGGTCTGCGCGAAGGAGGTCCTCGACCCCGACGCGGTCAATAACTACGCGCTCGAGGGCCGACTCGTGATCGGTGACGACGGGAAGTCGTTGACCCAGGCGTCCATTCCGCGCCTCATGAACGCCTACGACGAGCAGGCGATCGAGGCGGCGCTCCGCATCCGCGAGGCGGGCGTGGCGTGTACGGTCACCGTCGTCTCGGTCGGCGAGGCTCAGGACATCCTGAAGCACGCGGCGTCGCTCGGGATCGACGAGCCCGTCGCGATCCAGGCGGATCCGGCGGGGCTCGATCATCACGGCATCGCGAAGCTCCTCGCCGCGTTCGTGCGGTCGCGGGGCGGAGCGGATCTGGTGCTCTGCGGGCGGCAGGCCTCCGACGACGACCAGGGCCTCGTGCCCGCGCTCCTCGCCGAGTACCTCGGGACGCCCGCGGTCACGATCGCGCGTTCGGTCGAGGTGACGGCGGCGGGTGAGGGCTTCGCGGTGGGGGTCGTGCGGGTGACGCCCGACGGCGACGAGACGGTTGCGGTCGCGGCGCCGGCGGTGGTGACGATCAGCAACGAGCTCGGCCAGGCGCGCTATCCGACGATGGCGGGGCGCATGGCGGCGCGGAAGAAGAAGATCGGGCTCGTGACGCCGGCGGAGCTCGGGATCGCGGCCGAGTCGCTGCGGCCGCGCGTCACCCTCGCGAAGCAGTTCGTGCCGACGGTCAAGAGCGCCTGCGAGATGATCGCCGGGGCGACGCCCGACACGGCCGCCCAGGCGCTGATCGCGCGCCTCCGCGCGGAGAACGTGCTCCGATGACCCGCGTCGTCGTCTGCACCTGGGGCACGAGCGGCGGCGCCGAGGAGCTGCTGACGCTCGCGCGCGGCGTCGCGACGACGGTCGACGCGACGCTCGGCTGGCTGCTCCTCGGGCCGGCGCCGCACGACCTGACGGAGATCGCGAGCCGGCAGGACGTGCCGGTCGTCGACCACATCGAGGACGACAAGCTGCAATCGTTCGGCGGCGACGTGGCGGTGGCGGCGATCGCCGACTACGCCAGGCAGCACGACTTCCGGCTGCTGCTCGTGCCGCAGACGTTCGACGCGCGGGTGCTCGCGCCGCGGCTCGCGGCCCGCATCGACGCGGGCGTCGTGATGAACGGCGTCGGCGTGAGCGTCGATGGCGGCGCGCTCACGGTGACGGCCTCGGCGTATGGGGGCGACACGCGAGTCGTCTACGCGCTCGCGGGCGAGGGGCGGTTCGTGGTCGGCGTGTCGACCAGCGCGCTCGCGGCGGAGCCGGCGCCGAAGCCCGCCACGGCGGTCACCAAGCATTGCGTCGTCGATCTCTCCGGCGTCGCGGAGCGAGTCCAGGTCGTGGCGCGGAGCGAAGCCGCCGGCCCGCGCATCGAGGAGGCCGACGTCATCGTGGCCGGCGGGCGCGGCCTCGGGGAGAAGGCCAACTACCGGCTGGTCCACGAGCTCGCGGACGCCCTCGGCGGCATGGCCGCCGCCTCGCGGCCGATCGTCGACGAGGGCTGGGCCGAGCCGGCCCGCCAGGTCGGGCTCACGGGCAAGATCACGCGGCCGACGCTCTACATCGCGGCCGGCATCTCGGGCGCGAGCCAGCACATGGTGGGCTGCGCCGCCGCGAAGACGCTGGTCGCGATCAACCGCGACCCCGACGCCGCGATCTTCCGCTACGCGCGCTACGGCATCGTGGGCGACTGCCTCGAGATCTTGCCGGCTCTGACCCGCGCGGTGAAAGGATAGGTGCTTCACCATGGCTGACCGCATTCCCGTCGCCGACGGGCTCTTCGCCGAGACCAAGGACGGCGCGCGGCTCATCGGCTCGCGCTGCGCGTCCTGCGGCACGCCGTACTTCCCGAAGGTCGACTGGTGCCGGCACCCCGAGTGCGCGGCGTCGAAGATCGAGGACGCGGGCTTCGGTCCGGACGGCACGATCTGGAGCTGCGCGATCCAGGACTATCCGCCGCCCGCGCCGGCCAAGTTCGACAAGCCCTACAAGCCGTACGCGATGGCGGTCGTGGATCTCGCCGACGGGCTCCGCGTGCTCGGGCAGATCAAGACCGACGACATCCGCAGCGTGAAGCCCGACATGAAGGTCACGCTCGTCGTCGACGCGCTCTGCCACGACGACGCCGGCAACGAGGTCGTCACCTGGAAGTTCGAGGTCAACCATGCGTGAGGTCGCCGTCATCGGCCTCGGGATGCATCCCTGGGGCAAGTTCGGAGACAAGTCGGTGCAGCAGCTCTGCCGCGTCGCCGTCGACGCCGCCTTGAAGGATGCCGGCGTCGCGTGGCGCGACATCGAGGCCGTCGCGGCGGCGAGCTCGAGGTTCTCGGGGGGTCGCGGCTGGGGACTCAACGGCAACGACGTCATCGACGACATGGGCGCGACCGGCATCCCCGTGTACAACCTCTCGGCCGGGTGCGCGGCGGGCGGCAACGCCTTCAACGTCGGGACGATGCTCGTCGCGAGCGGACAGCACGACATGGTGCTGGTCGTCGGCGGCGAGAAGATGCCGAAGGGATTCATCCAGACCTCCGGCGTGGAGGAGACCACCGACCCGGAGTATCTCCGCCAGGTCTGCATCGGCGTTCCCGGCCCTACGTTCTGGGCGTTCATGTGCCGCCGCCGCATGGCGGACCATGGCACCACCGAGGAGCAGCTCGCGAAGATCGCCGTGAAGGCGCGGAAGCTCGCCGTTCACAATCCCAACGCCCGCTTCCGCAAGGAGACGAGCGTGGAGGAGGTCATGGGTTCGGCGCTCGTGAGCTACCCGCTCCGGCTTTTCGAGATCTGCCCCGTGAGCGACGGCGCCGCCGCGGTCGTGATCTGCTCGGCCGAGAAGGCCCGCCGGCTCACCACCAGGCCGCTCTGGGTCGCGGCGAGCGCGATCGCGACCGCGCGCTTCGACGACGGCATCCCGCGCGGACTCGCCGGCGCGGTGCCGAAGGATGGCAAGGCGTACCACAGCGAGGCCGCGGCCGCCGTCCGCAAGGCGATGGAGAAGGCCGCGATCGGTCCTGAGGGCATCGACCTGATCGAGCTCCAGGACAACACCGTCTACTACGAGCTCTCCTTCCCGGAGGAATGGGGCTTCTGCGAGCCCGGCGAGGCGGAGCACCTCCTCGAGAGCGGCGCGACCTTGCCGACCGGCCGGTTGCCGATCAACCCGAGCGGCGGCTTCATCTCGTTCGGCGAAGCGACGACCGCGCAGGGGCTCTTCCAGATCTGCGAGCTCGGCTGGCAGCTCCGCGGTGAGGCGGGCGGCCGCCAGGTGCCGGACGCCAAGGTGGGCCTGGCGCAGACGCTCGGGCTCGGCGGCAACGGGTCAGGGACGATCCTCAAGCGCTGAGCCGTTTCCGTCGAGTGCGAAGACTGCACGTGGCATCGCTCGTGCGTGGGGCGGGAGGGCGCTTCGCGGGCTCAGCAGATACTCGACTCCCACCGTTCAATGGCACCTTGCGCAGGGTCGCGTAGCGCATCTGACGAGCCCGCGAAGCGCCCTCCCTCCCCACACCGCACCGCCGCAGCGCAATCTGCAAACACCGAAGACGCCACCGAGCGTCGGCGTTTCGGGGATGACGTCATCTGGGTTTTGCAGATCGCGCAGCGTCGGTGAGCAGCGGGGCTGGGGTGACACCTCGGCAGGTCGTCAGATCCGCTACGCGGCCCTGCGCGAGGTGCCCTTGAACGGCGCGGAGTCGAGGATCTGCTGACCTGCCGAGGTGTCACCCCGGCCCCGCCGAGCAGCGACCCCCGTGCGATCTACTCAAACCGAGGGCGGCACCGTGGCGTGCCGGATGCTCTGGCCCTTGACCATGAAGACCACCATCTCCGCGATGTTCGTCGCGTGGTCGGCGATGCGCTCCAGGTACTTCGACACGAAGAGGATGCGCATCGCGCGCGTGATCGTGTGGGGGTCCTCGATCATGTACGAGAGCAGCTCGCGGAAGATCTGGCCGTTCAGCTTGTCGACTTCGTCGTCGCTCCGGCAGACCGCGAGGGCCATGTCCGGGTCCTCGCGCACGAAGGCGTCGAGGCTCTGGCGCAGCATGCCGAGCGCGATGTCCGCCATGCGGGGGATGTCGATGTAGGGCTTCAGTGGAGGCTCGGCGGCGAGCTCGACCGCGCGCTCGCTGATGCTCACGGCGCGGTCGCCGAGGCGCTCGAGGTCGGTGGTGATCTTGAGGGCGGTCGTGATGAAGCGGAGGTCGCGCCCGGCGGGCTGGCGGAGGGCGAGCAGCCGGAGGCACATGTCGTCGATCTCGCCGTCGAGGGCATTCACCTCGGCGTCCTTCTGGATCGTCGCTTCGGCGAGGGGACGATCGCGTCGGACGAGGGCCTCGATCGCCTTCGCGATCTGCTTCTCGACGAGGCCGCCCATCGACAGGATACGCTGCCGGAGGTCGTTCAGCTCTTCTTCATACTGGCGGTCGGTGTGTGCGGCCATCGTTGGTTACCCGAAGCGACCCGTGATGTAGTCCTCGGTTTCCTTCCGTGCCGGCGTCGTGAACACCTTCTGCGTGGGTCCGAACTCGACGAGCCGGCCGAGGTACATGAAGGCGGTGTAGTCCGAGACGCGGGCTGCCTGCTGCATGCTGTGGGTGACGATCACGATCGTGTACTTCTCGCGCAGCTCGTGGATCAACGCCTCGATCTTGGTGGTGGCGATCGGGTCGAGGGCGGAGCAGGGCTCGTCCATGAGGACGACCTCGGGAGCGACCGCCAGGGTGCGTGCGATGCAGAGCCGTTGCTGCTGACCGCCCGAGATGCTGACGCCCGAGGCGCGCAGGCCGTCCTTCACCTCGTCCCAGAGGGCGGCCTGGCGGAGGCTCTGCTCCACGATGCCCGCGAGCTCGTCGCGGTCCCGACGGATGCCGTTCAAGCGGAGCCCGGCCGCGACATTGTCGAAAATGGACATCGTGGGGAAGGGATTCGGGCGCTGGAAGACCATGCCGACCCGCCCGCGGACGGAGACGGGGTCGACGCCGGGACCGTAGATGTCCTCGCCGTCGAGCAGCACCCGTCCGGCGACGCGCGCGCCCGGGACCGTCTCGTGCATGCGGTTCAAGCACCGGATGAACGTCGATTTGCCGCAGCCCGAGGGCCCGATGATCGCCGTGACCCGGTGCTCGGGCAGCACGAGATCGATGTCGTGGAGGGCCTGGGTGGTCCCGAACCAGGCGCGTAGCCCGGCGACCTCGAGCTTATTGGGACTGACGTCGTTCATCGTCCGTGCGCGATCTTCCCACGGGTCAGCAATCGGACCGAAAGGCTGGTGGCGCCGATCAACGTCATGAGGACCAGCGCTCCGGCCCATGCCTGACGATGCCAGTCGTCGAAGGGCGAGATCGCGTAGGTGTAGATCTGGACCGGGAGGGACGCGATCGGTCCGCCGAGGCCGCTCTGCCAGTACTGGTTGCCGAAGGCGGTGAAGATGAGGGGCGCGGTCTCGCCGGCGACGCGCGCGATCGCGAGTATCATGCCGGTGAGGATGCCGCCGCGCGCGGTGCGGAGCACCACCGAGACGGTCGTCCGCCACATGGGAACACCGAGCGCGAGCGACGCTTCGCGGAGCGAGGTCGGCACGAGGCGAATCATCTCCTCCGTCGTCCGGGCGACGATCGGGAGCATGATGACGGCGAGCGCGATCCCTCCGGCGTACCCCGAGAAGCCCTTCATCGGTAGGACCACCAGCGTGTAGACGTAGATGCCGATCACGATCGAGGGGACGCCGTTCAGTACGTCGGCGCAGAAGCGGACGGTCGCGCCGAACGGCGTGCGGCGGTGCTCGGCGAGGTAGACCCCGGTGAGCACGCCGATCGGGAGGCCGAGCGCGGCGGCGAGCGCGACGAGGGTCAAGCTGCCGACGATCGCGTTGGCCATGCCGCCGCCCGTCTCCCCGACCGGCCTCGGCAGGTGCATGAAGAGCCCGAGGTCGAGCGCGCCCACGCCGCGTGCGAGAAGATCGCCGAGGATCAGGACGAGCGGGAGCAGCAAGGCCGTCGTGCAGGCGGCGGCGAGGGCCGAGGCGAGGCGATCTACGAAGCGGCGCGAACGGAGCGTCATGTCAGTGCCCCGAGCCGCCGCCGCCGTCACCCACGCGCCAGATCAGGAGACGCGCCAGCACGTTCACGAGCATGGTCACGACCAGGAGCACGAGGCCGATCTCGACCAGGACCTGGACGTACAGCTCGGAGGTCGCTTCGGCGAACTCGTTTGCGATGACGCTTGCCATCGTGCTCCCTGGAGCGAAGAAGGAGACGGCGATCTCTGGACGATTGCCGATCACCATCGTGACGGCCATGGTTTCTCCGAGCGCTCGTCCGAGTCCGAGCATGATCGCGCCGATCACGCCGGCGCGGCCGTACGGCAGGACGCCCATGCGGATCATCTCCCAGCGCGTGGCCCCGAGGGCGAGGGCCCCCTCGCGTTGCGCGACCGGCACCGTGCGGAATACCTCGACCGCAACCGACGTGATGTACGGCACGATCATCACGGCGAGCACCATCGAGGCGGTGAGCATGCCGACCCCGTAGCTCGGCCCCTGGAAGAAGGGCAGGAAGCCGAGGGTGTGGGTGAGCGCGGGGGCGACGGTGCTCCGCACCCATGGCACGAGGACGAAGATGCCCCACAGGCCGTAGACGACGCTCGGGATCGCGGCGAGGAGCTCCACCAGGAACGCGACGGGCGTCCGCAGCCACGACGGAGCCATTTCACTGAGGAAGATCGCCGTTCCGACGCCGAGCGGGACGGCCTGCAGCAGCGCGAGGAGCGACGAAGCGAGCGTCCCGTAGATGAAGGGGAGCGCTCCGTATTCGTTCGCGACCGGATCCCACGTCTGCTCCGACAGGAACCCCCATCCGAAGGTGCGTACCGCGTCCGCCGACTTCCAGACGAGGATCGCCACGATCGAGAGCAGGACGGCGACGAGCGACCACGCGCCTGCCGCGGTGAGCGCGCGGAACACGGTGTCGCCGACGTTTGCCCGGCCCCGCCTCGGCAGGAGCGGACCGACGTCCACCCGGATCGTCACGCCGGGCGCGGCGGCGCCACGCTCCAGAGCGGTCGGAGCGGAAACGGGCGCGGCGTGGAGCGTCATCGCGCGCGAGGACACGTCATTTCCCGGCGAGCGGTCTCCCGTCGGCCATCGTGATCCTGGCGAGCGCGGCGCGCGCCTTCGCGGCGACGGCGGGCGGCAGCGGCGCGTAGTTGAGCGGCGCGGCGGCGTTCTGGCCCTCGGTCAGCGCCCAGTCGAGGAAGGCGAGGAGCTTCGCTCCCTTCGCGGCATCGGCCTGCTTCTCGTAGACGAGGAGCCAGGTCATGCCGGCGATCGGGTAGGCTTCGGCACCCGAGGCGTCGGTGATCGACATGCGGAAGTCGTTCGGCATCTCGACCGCGGTATCGGCGGCTGCCGCCGTCACGGACGCGAGAGTGGGCGTGACGAGCTGGCCGGCCCGATTCTTCACCGCCGCGAAGGGGAGTTGGTTCGAGAGCGCGTAGACGAGTTCGACGTAGCCGAGCGAGAAGGGCGTCTGCTTGACGAGGCCGGTGACGCCTTCGTTGCCCTTGCCGCCGAGGCCGACCGGCCAGCGGACCGCCGTCCCGCGGCCCACCGTGTCGAGCCAGGCCCGGCTCACCTTGCTCAGGTAGTCCGTGAAGATGTAGGTCGTGCCGCTGCCGTCCGAGCGATGGACGACGACGATGTCCTGCGCCGGTAGCGCCGCGCCGGGGTTGGCCGCCGCGATCGCGCCGTCGTTCCACTTGACGATGCGGCCGAGGAAGACGTCGGCGACGATCTCGGGCGTCAGCTTGAGTTCCGGGAGTCCTTCGACGTTGTAGGTGAGCACGACGGCGCCCATCACCGTCGGGACATGCAGGACCGGGCCACCCTTGGCGGCGCGCAGCTGCTCGTCGCTCATCGGCCCGTCGGTCGCGCCGAAGTCGACGGTCTGCTCGCTGATCTGCTTGATCCCGCCGCCGCTGCCGATCGACTGGTAGTTGAAGCGTGAGGTCGGATCGATCGCGCCGTAGAGGCTGAACCACTTCGAGTACATCGGGTAGGGAAAGGTCGCCCCGGCGCCGTTCAGCTGGAGCTGCGCCTGGGCGGAGCCGGTGGCGAGCCAGAGCGCCGCGCTGGTGATCGCGAGAAGTCGAACCAGCGGCCGCATGATCCCTGCGTGGAATGGACGTGATGATGTCACGTGTTTCGCTCCCCTCGGTGTTGGACGGGCACCCCGCCGGGGTGAGCGCGTCGTTGCGCGATTCCTACAGGCGAGGGCATTCGCGGACGGTAACGGTCACGTTACAAGTCGGTTACGGAGGCGGCCGCAGCGGCGGGAAATGCGGACGAACCATGAAGGCGCGGTAGCGGGCGCTGTGCGAAGCCGATCTGCATCGCGCAGCAACAGGGAGAAATTCGTGCTGAGCGGTCGATCCTTCGTTGACGGTCTCGGCGGCGGGTTTCATGCTCGCTGCATGACTGGGATCGGTCGCGTGGGCGTCGGGGTGTCGTTGGTCGGGTTGGTGCTCGCGTGCGCGGGCAGTGCGCACGGGGTCACGGTTTCCGCGTGTCTCGCCGGGAAGCTCGGCGACGTGGGGCGGACGGCGGCGCGGGGGCTCGCGTGTTGGGGGCGGGATGCCGCGACGCCGGATGCGGACGTGCGCGGCGCGTGCAGCGCTAGGGTCGAGGAACGTTTCAGCGGCGGGCTCGATCCGAGCCGGGGCCTCTTCGCGAAGCGGGAACGGCGCCCGCCTTGTCCCACCGTCGGCGATCAGACCGAGCTCGCGGCCGACGTCGCGGCGTTGGTGGCCGCGGCCCCCGGGGAGGTCGGTACGGCCACGCGCCCGAGCCGCTGCGACGCCGCGAAGCTCGGCTGCGTCGGCCGGTATCTGATCGGGACGTTCGGCTGTCTCGCGCGCGCCGCCAAGGGCGGCGGAATGGTCGATCCGATCTGCGTGGCGAAGCTCCGAAGCCGGCTCGGCGACGCCGCGACCGGCTGTCTCGGAAAGGCGATGGCCCGGGGCGATTGCAGCGCGAGCGGCGATCCCGGCGCACTCGCGGCGGTCGCGGACGCCTTCGCCGCGGCGACGCTCTGCGCGCTCGATCCGGGCGGGACGGAGGAATGCGGCGCGCTGCCGACGCCGCTCCCCACTCCGACGCGCACGGCCACGCCGGTGGCGACTCGCACACCGACCCCGACGCCGACCGGCGCCGCCGATCCCTCGCAGCTCTGCGTCGACATCATCAATCAGTATCGCGCCACGATCGGCATGGGACCGCTCCAGCGTTGGAGCGAGCAGGAGAGCTGCGCGGAGGACCAGGGATTCGCCGACAACGCGAGCGGGACGCCGCACAGCGCCTTCGGACAGTGCACCGAGTGGGCGCAGAACGAATGCCCCAACTGGCCGGGGCCGCCCGCGGCGATGATCGACGACTGCCTCGCGCTCATGTGGGCGGAGGGGCCGGGGGAGCCGTACTCCGAACACGGCCACTACATCAACATGACGAACCCGAGCTACACGAAGGTCGCGTGCGGGTTCGCCGTTCTGTCGAACGGACGCGTCTGGGCGGTGCAGGACTTCCGCTGAGGCCTCTCAATAGCCGCCGCGGCCCTGGCGCCAGCAGTAGAGCCCCTGCGCGTCGCCGCAGCAGCCTTCGTCCTCGGCGCAGCAGATCGTGACGCCGCGCCGCGAGCACGTCGTGGCCCGATCGCCGCAAGGTCCGCGGCCGGCGGGTGCCGCGCGGTCGTCGTCGCGCACCTCGTCGCCGGCGCGGCCGGCGTACCCGCGATCGCAACAGTACGGCGCGACCCCGTCGTCGCAGCAGCCCCCCGGGGGCAGCAGATCGAGCGCCTGCCCGCGCGGCAGTAGTCGAAGTCGTCGGGACAGAGCCGCGAGCGGTCGTTCCGTAGCAGGATGTTCTGGAACGACACGCTCGACTGCGAGCTGCGGACCCTTCACTACGTCGAGCGCAACGATTTCTTTCTTCGGCCCCGCATTACCTACGACTGGACCGACTCGTGGAAGGCGAGCGTCGGCGGCGAGATCTTCCACGCCCGAACAGCGGCGCCTTCGTCGAGATGAAATACAGCTTCTGAGGGCGACGCAGCTGACCCGGCGCTACGCGATCACGTCCCCGGCCCACAGCGCGTCGAGGAATAGTTTCCAGGGAAGCACTTCGATCCCGTCCGCCAGCGTCCGGGGCGTGTGTTCGAGGCACACCATGACGGCGCGGCGGACGCGGTGCTCCTCTTTCAGCGCCCGGAGCCCGCGCAGGTCGCCGTCGTGGACGCGCGCGCTCGACTTGACCTCCACCGCCACTTCCATGGCGCCCAGTACGAAATCGACCTCGAGCCCGCTGCTGGTTCGCCAGAAGGAAAGCTCGAGGTCGGGAGCGCGATACGCCTGATAGGCGCGGAGCTCCATGAGCAGGTAGTGCTCGAAGGATTTTCCGAACTCCGAGCCGCCGAGCCGGGGCGCACGGCGCGCCAGGAAGTTCGTCACGCCGACGTCGAACAAGTAGAACTTCTCGGTCTCCACGAGGCGGCGCCGCCGCGTTTTCCGCCACGGAGGTATGCGGAACCCGAGATAGGTGTCCTCCAGGATCTCGAAGTACGTCCGGACGACCTTTGCCGAGACTCCGCTCTCACGCGCGACGTTGGCATAGTTGAGGAGCTCGCTGCTCGTGAGCGCTGCGACGCGTAGGAATTCTGCGAACGCGGGAATGTCGCGCGTGCGTGCCTCTGCCGCGA
The DNA here is from genome assembly GCA_020848745.1 of Deltaproteobacteria bacterium. Taxonomy (NCBI): domain Bacteria; kingdom Pseudomonadati; phylum Myxococcota; class Myxococcia; species Deltaproteobacteria bacterium. The sequence goes on from JADLHM010000050.1 coordinate 29,272, forward strand.
TCTCCTCCTTCAGGTAGTCGCCGATGTAAGCGCGAAGATCCTCGTCGGGACGGTCCGCGAGGAAGTGGGGTGGCAAGAGCCCGGTCGTCATCACGCGTTCAAGGTCCAGCGCGCCGACTTCGGGAAGGCAGAGCGGCACCATCGTGCGCCGCCACGCGCGCCCAGCGAGCAGATTGGCGTGTCCGCGACGAAGCTTCCGCGCGCTCGAGCCGGTGAGAAGGAACGCGCGCGGAGTGTTTTCGATCAACCAGTGCACCTCGTCCAACAGGGCCGGAACCTTCTGGATCTCGTCGATCACGACCAGGCGGTGCGCACTCTTCGCAAACCGTTCGCGCAGGAGGGCGGGACGGGACGCGTATTCGCTGAATACGTCAGACTTGAGGAGGTCGACCAGCGGCGCATCGGGGAACGTCTCGCGAATCCAGTAGCTCTTGCCGACCCGCCGCGGTCCCCACAGAAACGCGGACCTGCGCGGCGGCAGCTGGAGGTCCAAGAGGCGATGGAATTTCTTCCCCACGGGGGAAGTTTATCCGGATAATCTTCCCTGGCAAGGCGTCATTGGCTGGGATCGTCAGCCGAGCGCGCCGGCGATCACGAGCTCGGTGACCCGCTCCTCGTCGTAGCCGAGGATCTCGCGCGGCACCTGGTCGTTGTCGCAGCCGAGCGTCGGCGCCGCCGCGTGCTGCGTAACTGGAGAGTGCCGGGTTCTCGGGTGTGATCAGCGGCGCTTGATCGGCTTCGCTGCTTCGGTGCGTTGCGCGAGTTGGAGGTCGGAGCGTTCGGTGGCGAGGTCGATCCAGCGATCGACGAGGCG
>JADLHM010000051.1 GCA_020848745.1 Deltaproteobacteria bacterium
GCCCGAGAGGCAGCGCTTGCCGCCGCACACGGTCGCGCCGACCAGCGTGCAGTCGGCGTTGTCGTCGCACGGCGTCGCGGCGGCGTTGTTGCACGTGTCGCAGAGGCACTTGTTGCCGGCCGAGTTCGTGCAGTTCGGGCTCGCGCCCGTCAGCGTCTTCGCGACCACATCGGTCTTGTTGCTGAGGTCGATCGGCAGCGTCGCGATGATGCCCGCCGGATTCGGCGGGCAATCGAGGCTGGTGCGGCCGAAGTCCGGACGCGCCGGCACGTCGCCGTTGGAGTCGCACGCCAGCCCGACGCGCGCGCCACCGTCGCAGGTGCCGCCAGCGGTCCCGTCGTTGAAGGCGCCGTCGCCGACGCACCGCGGACACGGGTTGTCGATGGCGATGCCGTTGTAGACCCGCGCCGTTAGGTTCGCGCTGGTCACGGCGTAGCCGGTCTCGACGTTCGCCGTTCCGCTCACGGCGCCGTTGAACTGGTTCACGACGCAGGTGGTGACGCCGCCGGCCGCGAGCGGCAGGGGCGCGCCGAAGTAGTACTGGCAGGTGCCGCCGCCGCCCGTGCAGGGCGCGTCGCTGGTGCACTGGATCGAGGTGTCGTTGGTGCAGCGCCGGGTCGCGAGCTCGCCGGCGTTGGCGTTCGGGTTCTCGACCGGGCCGCTCACGTTGCACGTGCCGCAGGGACGGTTCGGGCCGGTCGAGCAGCCGCTCAGCGTGATGGTCGTCTGGCCGTTGCTGATGATCGGCGCCCGGTGCGAGATGCCGGTCCAGCCGGTGTCGAGGATGCTCTCCGGCGCGTTCGGATCACCCGAGAAGGTCACCTTGCTCGGACACGCGCAATTGCACGCCGTGCACGTGAACGCGGAACCGCAGGTCGCCCAACCGGCCGACGGCGCCGAGGCGTCGCACGCCTCGCCTGGATCGTTCACGCCGTTGCCGCAGAGCGGTCCGGGCGTCGAGGTCGGGGTCGGGGTCGGGGACCCGACGCAGTCCGGGTTGCTCGGGTCGAGCGCGCAGGCCTGCGCCTGGATGTACGCGTTGGCCGCCGCCTGCAGCGAGGCGAGCGCCGCCAGGCCGGACGTCGTGCACGGAGGCTTGAGCTCGGCCTTGTTCACGCCGTTCTGGAACTTGACGGACACCTTGTCGGTGCAGCCGCCGATCGCGTTGTCGACGGTGCCGGTCTTGCCGGCCGCCTTCGCGTAGCAGCCCGTGATGCCGGCGACGTACTTGCCGACGAGCTTCTGCTTGGCCGAGTCGCACTTGGTCGCACCGGTGTCGCCGTCGCCGACCAGCGCATTGACGTTCGAGCCGAACGTCGCCGTATCGGCATCGCGCGCCGCACCGTCACCGGTCGTCAGGCAAGGGGGCTTGGCATCGAGCTTCCCGAAGGCGCTCACGGTCTTGGTGCTGGCCTTGCCGAGGCAGACGGGATCGACCGCGATGTTCTTCGAGGCCCCCTTCGAGTAGCACCCGGTATACGCAGCGGCGCCCTTCCCCAGGGTCTTCACCTTGCCCGACAGACACTTGTTGATGCTGAGCGTCGACAGATACGCGTGCGCCGCGGTCCCGTACGCGAGCGCGCCAGCGACGGCGGCCACGCCGAGAACGGCTTTCGGACCAAATCTCATGACTCTCCTCCTTAGCGACGGTTGACGGTGCGTGGATTTCCCCGATCGGCTCGGCCGTCGGACTCGATGTGCGCGCCGGTGAAGGCGACGTGGCGCCTCTGATCTTCTCTTCGCGTCTTCGTATCGTTTGGGACGCCGCCCTCGATGGCTTCGCAGCCCGGCACGAGCGACTGGCATGGTTATGCGCCCCCCGCTCCTTTGCTGTCAAATGTTTTCGCGCCCCTCCGGGCGGCCTACGCCGCAGCGTGTCACGGCGCGTGCCGTGGCAGTTGTCACCGCGTTCACCGCGCGCGGCGCTCATCGGCGCGCAGCGGCAATCTTGCGCTCCAGGAGCGCCCGCGCGGCGGCGTCCCCGGGCCCGGAAGGAACCGTCGCGAGCGTCGCCTCCACCCTATCCGCGACGCGGCGGAGCGCACCCGGGGTCGTGGATTCGAGCGCCTGGGTGAGGCTCTCGACGGCGGTCGCGGGGTCGGCCGCGGCGAGCGCCGCGCGCGCCCGCAGGACGTAGTCCTCCGGATCGACGCTGAGCGGCAGGACGAGATCCATGAGCGCGAGCGCTGCCACGGCGTCCTCCGGCGCCCCCGCCGCGACGCGCCACGCCGCACGGAGGCGGAGCGCGTCGCCGTAGGCGGCGTCGCCCGGGCGGGCGGTCGCGAGCCGCGCTTCGAGGGCGCCGAGCGCCGTCCAATCGCCAACCTGCTCGAGCGACCAGCCTTCGACCACCGCGCGCGCCGGATCGACGAGGCCCGCCGCGAGCGCCCGCGCATCCGCATCGCCGGCGACGACGCGCCGCCGCTCGGCGCGCAGGAGCGCGACCCGCGCCTCGTAGGCGGCGGGGTCGGCGGCGAGCGCGGCGCGGAGCGCGGCCCGGCCCTCGTCGGGCCGCTCGGTCGCGAGCGCGACGATGCCGCTCGCGGTGAGGCGCTCCACCGGATCGACGAGCGCCCGCACGATCCGCTCGGCCCGCGGAAAGTCCCAGTCCGCGAGCAACCGCCGCACCAGGTACAGCCGATCGAGCGCTCCGAGCGCGGCGGGCAATGGATCGAGGGGCCCGAGGATCTCGTCGGCGCCGCGATAGCCGAGCGGACGCGCGACGCGGATCGTGCGGGCTTCGAGGAGGTTCCGGTCGTCGGTCGTGAGCGGCGCGTTCGCCGCGAGCGCCCGCGCGCCCACCGTGTCCAGCCCGAAGGCGGCCGCCACGTCCTCCGGGACCTGGATGCCGGCGCGCGCGAGCTCGCGCGGCGCCGCGGCGAGCGCGCGCCCGGCGTTCGCCTCGACCGCCAGCGGCGCCGCCGACGCGAGGAAGAGCGCCGTACCGCGGAAGAACGGCCGATAGACGCGCACCTCGGGGAAGGTGTCGAGGAGGGTCGCGAGGAGCGTCGCGAAGAGCGGCTGGTCGACGAGGTCGAGGTCGATCCACTGCACGAAGACGCCGTCCGGCTCCAGGTGGTCGCGCACCACGCGGAAGAACTCGCGTGTATAAAGATGCGCCGCCCCCGCCGTCCACGGATGCGAGGGCTGCGAAACGACGACGTCGTAGCGCTTGGTCGTGAGGTTCAGGGCGCCGCGGGCGTCGTTGACGTGCAGGTGCAAGCCACCGAGCGCGAACGGATCGACGGCGCGCGCGGTCCGGAAGCGGCGGTTCGCCTCGATCACGCGCGGCTCGATCTCGATCAGGTCCACATCCGCCAGCGCGTCCGGCAGGGCCTCGAGCGCCGTGCCCGCCCCGAGGCCCACGATCAGCACGCGACGCGCGCCCGGACGCGCCGCGAACGGCAGCGCGCCGAGCCAGCGGTCGGGAATCGCCCGGCGATAGCGCCGGGGCGGCAGCATCACGCCCTCCGGAAGGCCGTTGGTGCGGAGCTTGTAGACCCCGCCCTCGCGGGCGACGGCGACGCCGGCGCTCCGGCCGACCGCGAAGAACTCCGGGGGCGCCGCCTCGCGCCCGATCGAGAGCGGCGACGTGCCGACCAGCGTCCAGGGCGTGGTCGGCGGCCACACGGCCAGGACCAGAAGCCCGACGAGCGACGCCATGCCGAGCAGAGGCGCGCGCGGTCGCGTCGCGAGCGCGACACACGCCCCCAACGTCAGGTTGAGCGCGACGGCTGCACCGACCAGGCCCGCGTACCCGAGGAGCGGCATCAGGACGAAGCCCGCCCCGAGCGCCCCGACGATCGCGCCGACCGTGTTCCAGGCATAGACCCGCGCACTGACCGGGGCCGCGTCGGCGCGGCCGCGGGCGAGCGCCCGCACCGCGAACGGAAACGTCGCGCCGATCGCGAGCGTCGATGGCAGCATCACGAGCGCCGCGAGCGCGACGTTGCCGGGTGCGGTCGGGTCGCGCCCGGCACCGAGCCGGAGCGCCAGCGCCGGGAGCACGTCCATCGCGCGGAAGGCCGCGAGCGAACCCGCCGCGATGCCGAGCTCGGCGAGCGCGAGACCGCGGAGCGCACGCCGGGCCGTCGTCGCCAAGCGCGCCGCCAGCGCGGCACCGAGCGCGATCCCGGTGAGGAAGGTCGCGAGCATGGTCGCGAACGCGTACGTCGAGCCGCCGAGGACGTGCCCGAGAAGCCGCGTCCAGAGAATCTCGTAGGCGAACGAGGTGACGCCGGACAGGAGGATGACGACGAGCACGATGCGCGTGCGGTCCGTTGGCGGCTCGGACACCGCTTCCGGGCTCGCGACCGGAGGACCCGCCGCGCGAGCCGTCGCGGCGGCGAGGACGAAGACGGCCGCGTTCGCGGCGGCGCCGGCCCACACCGTCCGCTCGAGCCCGAAGGTCGGGAGCAACGCGAAGGCCGCGACGATCGCGCCGCACACGGCTCCGGCCGTATTGAGCGCGTAGAGCGTGCCGATCCTCGCACCGAGCTCCGCATCGCTCGCGACCGTCGCACGCGCGAGCAGCGGCAGCGTCGCGCCCATGCACGCCGTCGGCACGAGGAGGATCACGAACGCCGCCACGAGGTGGAACGCCGCAAGCGCGCCGCTCCCCGTCGACGGCGGCGCCGCGCCGCTCCCGAAGAGCAGCGCGGCCACACCGGACGCGCCGCCGATGGCGAACGGCACGAGCAGCGCCGCGACGGCGATCGCGAGCTCCAGCGCCCCGTAGACGAGCAGCGGGCGGTCCAGACGGATCGCCACCCGCGAGGCCGCGGCCGCGCCGAGCGCGAGCCCGCCCATGTAGGCCGCGAGCACGGTCGCGACCGCGA
>JADLHM010000052.1 GCA_020848745.1 Deltaproteobacteria bacterium
CCACGACGACCGCGACCCGCACGGCGACTCCGACCCCGACCGCCACGACGACCGCGACCGTGACCGTGACCGTGTCGCCGACCGCAACCCCGGTTCCGACCGCGACCGTGTCAGCCACCGCGACGCCCGTTGCGTCGCCGACCGCGACCGGCACGCCGACGAGCGTTCCGACGAGTACGGCCACGGGCACGCCGATCCCGACCCCGACCGCCACGCCGAGCCCGCCACCGACGCCGCTCGTCACCGCGACCTCAACGCCGGGGGCGACCGCGACGGCCGTCCTGACGCCGAGCCCGCAGCCGACGCTCGGCGATTGCGGCGGCGCCCCCGATGCCGACGGCGACGGCCTCCGCAACGACTGTGACGACGTCGACGCCGACGTCTTCGTGCGTCGGGCCCGCATCCGCGGCGGCAAGCCGACCAAGGGCGAGATCCTCGCCAAGGGGGAGATCGCGCTCGCTCCCGACGCGCCCTTCGACCCCCTCCTCGGGGTCGAGGTCCAGGTCGTCGATACCCTCGCCCTCGATCGCCAGTTCACGTTCGCCCCGGCACAATGCTCGGCGCTCCGGAGTGGGCGCATCATCTGCAAGGCGGAAGACGGTCAGGCGACCGCGCGTTTCGATCCGCTGCGGGCGAAGCCGGGACGGATGCGCTTCGATCTACGCTTCGAGCGCCTGACGCTGACGGAGCCGTTCGCGCCCGCCCTGCTCGTCCGGATCACGACCGATCCCGCGAGCGCGCCGGTGGGCGTCGATCGGGTGGGCAGTCTCGCGAGCTGTCGGGTCACCATCAAGGCGCTGCTCTGCGTCGCCAAACCCTGACCCCGGTTGGGCGCGGCTCGCGGCGTCAGTGCGTCGTCGTCTCGGCGGTGAAGATGAGGGTGGACGGACGCCCGTCGGCGCCGACGGTCACGATGTGGAGACGTCCGTCACGCCGCTCGAGCGCCTTCGCGCCGCCGAGCGTGGCGAGGAAGCGCCGCTCGATCCCGGCGCCCGGTTCGGGGCACATCATGCGCGTCACCGTGATCGCTCCGACCGCGATGGCGCCGCGGCCGGGACGTTGTTCGACCGGAGCGCTGTAGCGGTTGCAGGCGCTCCGCCCCCGGAAGCTTCCCGCCGCGTAGCGCAGCGACACCTGCGGCGTCGGCGCGGCCGGTTCGCCCTCGCGCCACGCGGCGAGCACCCACGAAGTCCCCGCCAGGGTCGCGAGCTCGACCGGGGCCGCAGCGCCGGCCGCGCCCGTGGCGGGGCGAGCGGCGGGGCGACAGCCGAGCGCGAGAGCGGTCGCCACGAGCAGAAGCGCCCCACAAGCATGGCGCGCCGTCACGGCGCCTTCGTCGGCTGCGGCGCCTTTGGTACGAGGTCTATCAGTCGGGGCTCGAACCGCTCGTTCAACCCCACCTGGGCCACCACGCTGCCGCTGCGGGCCTCGCGGCGCGGGTCGTCCTCCGGGAGGTACATGCGCTCGATCCCGTAGATCACCCGGCCGTCCGCGTCGAGACGCCCCATGATCCAACGACCGCCTTCTCCACGATCCGGGGGATCCAGGCGGCAGCCGACCGCCCCGGATGGGATCACCGGCCCGGCAGCGGTCGGGATCGATTCGCCGCTCGGCGCGAGCCGGACCCAGACGGGAGTCCGGCCGCGTGCCTCGGGCGGGACCTTGCAGGCGTCCGCGTTTGCCGCGTCGGCAATCGCGTAGCGCAAGGCGACGAAATGCCCGCTCAGGAGATCGCGCGGATCCACGGGTTCGGTCGCGAGCCACACGGTCTCCACGTTGCGATGCGACGTCAGGAGCCGCGCTCCCCAGGCCGCGAAGAAGGCCAACTGCAGCGCCAGGGCGATGCGGAGCCAGCCCGTCACGCGAGCCCTCCGGACGGGGTGGCGAGCAGTCGGCGCCGCGTCCGCTCGAGCGCCCAGGCGAGCGCTGCCAGCAGGCAGCCGGCGACGATGAAGCCGAGGCCGCTCCGGAACATGTTGCCGAAGACGTCGAGAAAGCGCGTCACGAGGACCGCGATCAACACCAGCACGCCGAGATTCACCTGCGCCGCCTCGTGCACGAGCGAGCCGTGCCACATGAGCCCAACGGCGATGGCGACGAGCAGCACATTCATGACGCCGCCCGCGAGCCACACGTGCGTCGCGTCGTCCCCGAGGTACGCCGTCGCGACCACGAGCGGCGTGATCGTCATCGCTTTCGCCCCGAAGGCCCACCCGCGATGTGGGCTGAGCCGCGTCGCAGGTGACAGCAGCACCGTCGCCGCGGCGACCAGCGCGGCACCGCATGCCACGACGAGGCCGAGCCTCGTCGTCGTGCCCGAGGCGGCCTCGTTCAAGTGCCAGGTGAAGGTCAGCCCGTAGAGCATGGTGAGCCAGACGCCGATGCTCGCCGCCCGCTCCTCGAAGCTCGTGTCGAGCGCGCTCATCACCGCGACCCAAAGGGTCACCAGCGCGAGCGCCCCGAAGACGAGCCACCCTTCGTGGTGCAAGCGGAACGGGGTTGCGGTGACGAGGAGGCAGAACGTCCACGCCACCCAGATCCCGACGAAGTGATGGCGGTGGTCGCGCGGCAGCCGCCGCAGGCTCTCCACGGCGACGAGCACGAGGATCACGCCGGAAAGCACCCAGGCGAGTGGTCGGGCCGCGTCGCCGGTGATCGCGAGCGGGCTCGGCAGTGCCGGCGTCGTGGCGCTGCTGAACGCGAACGCGACGGGCTCCAGGACGTAGTTTCCGACGAAGAGGACGGCCGTGAGCGCGAACACGTGGAGGATCGCGACGACGGGGCGCTCGCTCAGCCAGGCGAGCGGCAGCCCGAGCATGAGCCAGACGAGGAACGGCTGGATCGGGTCGCCCGACAGCTGGAACGTCTGCCCGTAGAGCCCGATCCCGAGGAGCGGCAGGAAGAACCATACGATCTCGAGCGGGGCGCTCACCGCCGCCGTGCGGCCGCGCAGACGGATCGCGGCTTCGCCGGCCGCCGCCAACAGCGCGAGGAACCCGGCCACGCGTACGGGCGCGCCGATGGCCTCCCAGTTGCGCGCGATCAGGAGCGAGACGCCGGCCACCACGAAGAGTCCGGCGAGGACCCCGAGCCAGGCCACGCCGCCGAGGCGCTGCGGCTCGGCCGCTGCCGTGGTCGCGGCGTGGGCGAGGAGCGCGGCGCGTTGCGACTCCGTGATGATGCCGGCGCGCTCGGCGCTGGCGAGGACCGCGGGCCAGCGGTCGGGTGCCCCGCCCTTGCCGCGGCCGCGCCGCGCGAAGAACGCCACCGCGAGGATCAGCAGCAGCACCTCCGTCATCGGCGTCCACTCTACCGCAAGGAAGGCCTCCGATCATCCCGCGAATGCTGGACAAGCGCCGCCCCCCGCGCGAAGCTGCGACCCATGCCGCCGACCCTCGACCACGTCGTCCTCTGGACCGACGATCCGTTGCGCGCCGTGGACTTCTACGAGCACGTCGTCGGCCTCACGCCCGTCCGGGTGGAGGAGTTCCGCGCCGGACGCGCGCCGTTTCCGAGCGTTCGCGTGTCAGCGAAAACGATCCTCGACCTGATGGCGCGGAGCGCGGCGCCGGCCGTGGACGGCATGGCCGGCGCCGCCGGCAGCGCCGGCCATCCGGTGAACCATGTCTGCCTCGCCATGTCGCGGAGCGACTACGCGGTCCTTCGTACCCGCCTCGAGGCCCGCGGGGTCCCGATCGGCACGGTCATGCAGCAGACCTTCGGCGCGCGCGGCCTCGCTCCCGAGGCCTTCTACTTCCGCGACCTCGACGGCAACGTTCTCGAGGCGCGCTACTACCAGGAGTGACCAACGATGGATCTCGCCGAACTCTCCCATGACGAATGCGTTGCGCTGGTGGCATTGATCGAAACGGTGGTCGCGAGCGACGGCGCGGTGTCCGACGACGAGGCGACGCACGTCGCGCGCATCGCCGCCGCCTTCGGTGAGGAGAAGTATCACGCCCTCGTCGACGAGACGGACGAGCGTTTCGCGGACGAGGCCGCGCTGAAGACGTTCCTCTCGGGCGTGATCCGCCCCGAGGCGCGCGAGCTCATCTACGGAACCGTGCTGGACGCCGCGCTCCCCGACGTGATCGACCGCCACGAGTCGTCCCTGCTCGGATGGCTCGCGACCGAGTGGGGCATCACGGTGCAGTTCGAGTCGTAGACGGACACGCCGCGCCGGCGCCGCTCACGGGCACCGGCGCCAACGCAGACCGAGCACGAACGCGATCTTGCCGTCGAGCGTATCGGCGCTGATCTGGCCGAGATCGGCGCCGCCCCTGAGCTGCAGCTCGGTCGTGATCGTGAGGGGTCGTACGTTCTCGCAGGACGACCACGACACGCTGCTGAAGGGCAGCGTGTCGCGAATCAGGTACTGCTTGTCGAGGGGCCCGACGAAGGTCGTGTCGGCGGAGGCCAGTTCCCCGTCACCCTCGAAATAGTAGGTCGCCCGCTGCGTCGCCTTCATCTTCTTGGGAATGGCGACCCTTCCGCGGTGGTCGACCGTGCCGATGCTGTACTGCCATCCCTGAGGCAGCTTGAGGTTCAGGTTCACCTGGCAGGTCCTGGCGGCTTCGGTCAACGGAACGCCGGGGCCCTTCGACGCGACGAGCCCGTCCATGAGAAGCGTGAACCCGGACCGATCGGGGGTGAGCGAGGTGACGATCGACCCGTCCGCACACCCGTTGCCATTGGATGTGATCGACTCTACGTAGACCTTCGTCGCGTCCGGGCCCGGCTCCGCTCCGCGCGGCGTCTCGCCGTTCGGCGACGGTGTTCCCGGAGCGAGGTCGTCCTGCCGGATCACGTCGGCGATGCCGGGGATCTCGAAGCCGGGCGCCGCGGCCTTGGCGTCATAGTCCGTCGCCGTGTTCCGCTTCACCGCCGTCGGCTCGAGGAAGTAGGTCTCGAAGCATTGGCCGGTCGTCCCGTTGACGATCTGCGCCATCACCGGCGCCGGGAACGGCAAGGGCGCGTCCGCGAGGTGCGCGCCCAGCCCCTTCGCGTTGATCTTGGTCTTCGGCTTGGCGCTCGCCTTGAGGGCGAGTAGCGTGATCCCGTCACGGGTCCCCCGCTTGTCCTTGTAGGTGTAGCCGCCCGTCGTCTCCGCCCAGCAGGGCTTCCCGTCGCAGGTGCCGCCCGGCGCGATCTCCGCCGACATGAGGAGCGTCTGCGGGCCGAAGATGCAGGCGCGATAGCCGTCGCTCGACGTCGGGTCGCCGAAATCGGCGGGCGTGAGCCCGGGCGCGTTCTGCATCTGGAGGATCAGCTTGTCCTTCGCGTCGTCCGCGTCGTTGAGGATCTGGAGCTTGCCTCTCGGTGCCACGAGACACGTCGTCAGCGGTGACGCGTCGTGCACGCACGCGCCCGTGCCGTCGCAGACGTCGCGAGTACAGCGTTCCCCGTCGTCGGCGCACGCGCTGCCCGGGGCTTCCCACTGGCACGTGGAAGAGCAGCAGTCGCCGTCGAGCGGGTTGCCGTCGTCGCAGGCCTCGCCGGCGTCGAGCACGCCGTCGCCACAGGCGGCGGACGCGAGGGACGGGGCGGACGCGCCGTATCCGAGGACGCAGATCAAAGCCACCGCGAGCGTGGCGGCGCGTGAGCGGATCATCATGGGGGGACCTCCGGTCAGACGAGTGAGACGCCGCACGAGATTCTACAGAGATGTCTTTGTGGGACAAGAGAAAATCCGCGGCGTCACAAACCCGGGACGCCGACCCGCTGGATGCGCACGGCGTTGTCACCGACCTCGTAGGCGGGCAGCGTGCGCTCCGTGCGGGACAACCGGTAGGCGAGCGCGGCCGAGAGCACGCGCACCGGATAGTCGCGTGGCAGGAGCTGGAGGTAGGGCTGGATGGTGACGAAGTCGCGAGCCCCGTACTGGGCCATGACGGAGCGCAGGCCGCCGTTGTGGGGACCGATGTTGTAGGCGAGGAGACCGAGGAAGAGGTCGCCGCGCATGTCGGCGAGGTAGCGCGCGAGGGTCGCGGCCGCGAGCCAGGCGTTCTGGCGCGGATCGCCGGGGTCGGGGGTCGCGACGCCGAGACGCCGCCCCACCGCCGCGACTGCCTCGGTGGGCGGCGCGGTGATCTGGAAGAGGCCGCGGCCTCCGTCGGCGCTGTCGCGCGGCAGGAACGACGATTCGGCCGCTCCGACTCCCATCAGCACCTCGGGGTCCACGTCGAAGGCCGCGGCGGCCTCGTGCACGACCGGCTCGTACGGGCGAGCGCGCTCGAGCATGCGCGCGAGGGCGCGGCGGTCGGCGCGGCGATATGCCGCGAACACCTGGTGTGCGATCGCCATGCGCTCCGCCTCCGCGCTCCCGCCGATCGCGGCCCGAAGGCGCAGGAGATCGCGCTGGAACGCGGGCCGGGTCGCGTACCAGGAGGCGCCGCACGCGAGCGCCGCCGCGATGACCGCGGGCCCGAGCGGCGCGCGGCGCGCGACCCACCCGCGCATGCCGACCCACCCGCGCAGGGCGAGGGCCAGCGCGAGGCCGAATCCGACGGCGACGGCGGCGAACGGCAGCAGGCTCGCCCAGAGCCCGACGCCGGCGAAGCGGTCCGCTCCCAGCCCGAGGCACGCGACCGCGGCCGCGAGCGCGACGCCGCCGAGCGCCACGACCTCCACGGCGAGGCACAGCCACCCCCGGCGCGCCGCGGCCATGGCACGCCCCCGCGCGCGTCGCCCTCTTCGTCCCGTCCGCCCCGCCATGCGCCGCCCGCTCTATACCGGAAGCGCGCCCGCGCGTCGCGCCACGCCCGCGCGCGCCCGGATCAGCCGGCGGCGCCCGCCGTCGCGCCTCCCGCGAGACGCTCGCGGAGCGCCACGAGGGAGCGCGTCTGGAACGCCGCTTCGGTGAGCCCCAAGTCGCCCACCCCGGCTTCGAGCCACGCGTGCTTGCCGCCCACGAGGTTCGCCGCGACCTTGTTCTTCACCGCGTCGTCGTTGCTCCAGAGCTCGCGGAAGAGCCGGTTCACCTTGCGCCGCGAGCTCCGGCAGAAGAGATCCGCCAGCTCGAGCGCCTGCTCGGCTTCGGGATGGTGCTCGTCGTACATGCGGCGCGCCCGCGAGAGCGTCGCCGACATCGCGAAGAGCTCCATCACGACGTCGACCGCCCGGAAAAGGAACCCCTGCTTGCGCTCCATCTTGGCCTGATAGACCGCCATACCGTGGAAGCTCTCGCGCGCGAGCTTTCGCGCGCTGCGCTCGACGAACCGCAGGTGCGGTCCGAGCGTTCCCCAGCCGAGCACGTCGGTCGAGCCGCCGCCGATGCCCCGCAGCCAGAGCGGCGGGTACCACCCGGCGTAGAAGCGGAGGATGCCGGGCATCGCGGCCGCCTTCTCGCGCGTCCCGTTCTTTGGATCGATCATGGCGCCGGCGACCTCCAGGTGCTTGTCGACCGCCTCGCGCGCCATGAACAGGTGCATGATCTCGCTCGACCCCTCGAAGATGAGATTGATGCGGCAATCCCGCATCATCCGTTCGACGGGAATCGGGTGCTCGCCGCGGCCCTGGAGGGAGCTTTCCGTCTCGTACCCGCGTCCGCCGCGCAGCTGCAACGTCTTGTCGACGATCTCCCAGCAGCGCACCGTGTTCCACTCCTTGGCCGCCGCGGCCTCGAGGCGGATGTCGTAGCCTCCGCGGTCGGCCATGGCCGCCGCGAGCATCCAGACCGAGTCCATCGCGAAGGTCGTCGCGGCCATGTCGGCGATGATGTGCCCCACCGCCTCGTGCTTCCAGATCGGGAGGCCCCACTGCTGGCGGGCGTTGGCCCAGCCCCGCACGATCTTGAGGCACTGCTTCGCGATCCCCGCGCAGCACGCCGGCAACGTGAGCCGGCCCGTGTTGAGGGTCGTGAGCGCGATGCGGAGCCCCTTCCCTTCCTCGCCGATCAGGTTCTCGCGCGGCACGCGCACGTCGCGGAAGCTGATGACGCCGTTGGCGAGCGCCTTCAGGCCCATGAAACGGCACCGGTACTCGACCTTCACGCCCGGCGAGTCGGTCTCGACCACGAAGGCGCTGATCTTCTTCGTCTGCGGATCGCGCGCCATGACGACCAGCAGCTCGGCGAGCGTGCCGTCGGTGCACCAGAGCTTTTCGCCGTCCAGGACGAAATCGTCGCCCTCGCGGCGCGCCGTCGTCGACAGGCTGGCCGGATCGGAGCCCACGTGCGGCTCGGTGAGCGCGAAGGCGGAGATCGCGCCCGCCGCGCAGCGCGGCAGGAATTTCTTCTTCTGCTCCGGCGTGCCGAAGAGCTTGAGCGGCTGCGGCACGCCGATCGACTGGTGCGCCGAGAGCAGCGCGCTCACGTTGTTGTCGACCGAGCCGATCAGCTGCATCACCTTACAGTATTCCGCGACGCTGAAGCCGAGGCCGCCGTACTCGGTGGGGATCTTCATGCCGAAGGCGCCGAGCTTGCGGAGGCCGTCGATGACGTGCTCGGGGTACTCACCCGTCTGGTCGATCGCCGCGCTGTCGACCTGCTCGCGCAGGAAGGTCTCCATCTGCTGATAGAAGCGCGTGAACTCCGGCCGCTCCGTGGCGGCATCCAGCGGGAACGGGTGGATGAGCGGCAGCGAGAGCTTACCGAGGAAGAGCTCGCGCAGGAACGTGCGCCCTGCCCACTCGGTCTCCCGCGCCTGCTCGGCGACTTGCCGTGACTCCTGCTCGGTCGTGCTCATGTGGGGCCTCCTCGTCGCGACGATCGGTCGGGCGACCAGTGCCACGCGGCTCGTCCGGAGTCTAGGATCCGCTCCGCGGGCGCTTGACGCGCGACGGCACGCCGTCGAAACTTCGTGCCACCATGATGTCGCGACGCCGGCTCGGTCTGGTCCTCCTCCTCTGCGGCCTCGTCCGGCCCGCCGGCGCCGCGGCCCCGAGCCCGGCCGCGTCGGCGACGCCCCTTCCGAGCCCGCCGTCCTCGGCGGCGGCGGCAAGCCCGACGACCGGCGCCACGGCAATGCGGCCGGCGACGCCGAGCGCCGCGGCCCCGAGCCCGTCCCCGACGCGCGCCGTCGCCGCCAGGCGCGAGCCGATGGCCGCGCCCGCCGCCGATGCCGCCCCGGCCGCCCCGCTTGCGCCGGCGGCGGCCGCGACGGCCGTGCTCGCCGCGCCGCGCGCGTACCGCACGCCCGAGCGGACCGCGCCCGCTCCGTTCGTCGCGCCGCAGGGAGGCGCACCGGCGGCCGAGGACGCCGCCGACGGCGGTGCGGCTCCGAGCGGGCCCACGACGGACGGGCGGGCTCCCGCGCACGGGAGCAGCGTCGTCGTGTTTCGCGTGACCGGCCGCACGGCCCTCGAAGGGTTCGACATCCGGGTCGGCTATCCGCGCGCGGTCGGCTCCTTCGGGACGAAGGACCGGCCGGCCGAGTGCAACGCCGGGACCGGCCTCCTGGTGGTCGCCAACGATCGCGGCGACGGTGAGCTCCGCCTTCTGGTGGCGAGCGCGCAGGCGCTCCCCTTCCCCCTCGACGTCTTCTGCCGCTTCACGGCCGAGCCGGGCGCCGGCATCGGCGGGGGCGACCTCGCGGTGCGGATCGCCGAGGTGACGAGCGGCGGCAAGCGCGCCGACCCCGGCCTCCTCCTCGTGAACGTCGGCGTCCGCTAGGAGTCTGCGTGTAGCGGCTCAGTCGAGGCGCAGCAGCTTCCGGTCGATCGTATAGCCGTACCCGACGCGGCGGAGCTCGCGATTGAAGTCCATGCCCGCCCGCGAGAACGCGTCGACGCCCTTGATCGTGTACATCTGGACCGTCTCGGGCTCGTAGGGCGCTTCGTAGACCTTGAGGCCCTCGTACGTCTTGCCCACGCGCGCCTTGCGGCCGACGAACCTGCCGTCGCAGGCCTCCTTGATGACGACCTCGTTCAGCGGTCCGTAGATCATCTCCGGACCGTAGAGCCACTCGTAGAAGCTCTGCCGGTCGTTCTGGGCCCAGATCTGCTCCATGACGCGCGAGTCGGTGTGGCGGAAGGCGATGTAGTACTGGACGCCCATGACGCGGTCCTCGCCATCGCCCTTCGGATCGAAGACGTCGTAGCACTGGGACACGTTGCGATACGTGAGGATGCCTTCCATGCCGTCGGAGGTCGACGGGAGCATCTCGCGGAACTCCGCCAGATGGCCGTCGTTGAGGCGCGTGCAGCCGTGCGACACGGGACCCCGGCTCGTCAGGGCGACCCGCCGATACGGCTTGCCGTCGCGGCTGCCGTCGGCGAGCTTGCTCCACTCCTTCGGCAGGATCGCATGGCCGGCGATCCAGTTGCTGATGCCGGTGTTGTGGATCGCGTTGTAGGCGATGCCGCCGCCGTACTCGTAGGGCAGCATCGGCTTGAGTCCGTAGTAGCCCTCGGACGAGATGTAATCGACCATCCCGAGAAAGCCCTTGCCGTGCCGGCGCGGAATCAGCGGCCACACGCCCGGCGTGGTGATCTCCGGGATCTGGTGGCCGGCGTAGGTGGTGAGACCGTCGTGCGTGCCGGCGGCGTAGATCGCCGTGAGTTCCCAGTAGTCGAGGGTGCCGTTCGCGACCGGATAGATGCGCTCGGTCAGCTCATGGAAGAGCGCTTCGGCCTTGGCGCGAAACGCCGTCGCGTCCCCGCCCCGCGCGAGCGTCGCGAGCTCGCTCACCGCCGCGTCCTCGCCGGCGTCGAGGTCGGTCACGAACATGCGGTGCGGAAAGAGGTCGTTCACGGCGTCGAGCTTCGCCTCGAGCGTCGCCGGCGGACTTCCCGCGGCGAGCCGCGTTTTCCAGTCGTCGAGCATGCGATGGAAGTCCTTGCGGACGTGGTACACGCGCTCGGGCATGAGCTTCTGGAGCGTCCGCAGGTTGAGCTCCCGCCACTCCGCGGGGGGCAGTGCCACCCGCTTCGCCGCGAGCGCGGCGAAGCCCTCGGCGGCGAATCGCTCGTCGTAGCGCTCCCAGGCCTTGTTCGTCGTGAGCTGGATGACGCCCGTGTCGATGAGCTCCTTGTAGAGGTCGTGGCGCGCCACCTGGTCGGCGATGTAGGCGTCGATCGCTTCGTCGGAGAGCACGACGCGCAGGCGCAGCTGGTTCCCGCGCCCGAGGTGCACCTTGATCCGGCGCCGGTCCTGCTCCCGCGGCGCGAAGCCGGTGTAGAAGTTCGGTCCGTAGTCGTTGAAGAAGAACCCGTAGGGCTGCGCGTTCGTCCACCGCTCGCGGCTGAGCGCGTCGGCCTCGTGCGCGAACGCCCCCGTCAGCACGATGCATGCGCCCAGCACCCCCACGATCCGTCGAATCATCCGTACCTCCTCGGGTATGCCGGCGACTACGCTCCGCGGCCGCCGGCGAGTCAACTGGCCGCGGTCAGCCGCGGTCCGCCGCCGCGGGCGCGCCGAGCGGACACTCGAGGCTCACGACGGTTCCGCGTCCCGGCGTCGACCGCACCTCCAGCCGGCCGCCGAGCGCGAGCGCGCGCTCCTCCATGCTGAGAAGCCCGAGCGCGGCGCTCCGGCAGTGGTCCGGCTCGAAGCCGCGGCCGTCGTCGCGAACGGTCAGCCGGAGCCGGTCGGCGACGGCCGCGACCTCGAGCTCGACCGTGCGGGCGTGGGCGTGGCGGAGCGCGTTCGCCAGGGCCTCCTGGGCGATCCGGTAGATGGCCACCTCGGTCGCCTCGTCCAGCCGGGGCACCGCCGTGCGGAAGACGGCCTCGACCTTCGTTCCGTCGCCGCCGAGGCCGAGCGCCAGCGAGCGCAGACTGCCCTCGAGGCCGAGGTCGTGCAGCAGCATCGGCCGGAGCTCGCCGGCGAGAATCCGCAGGTGCTCCACGACCTCGTTCAGGTAGGCGGCGACGCGGCGCAGGTCGCTCGCCGCGGCGCCGAGCGCGGCCGCGTGTCGGCTCCGCACCGACTCGACCATGATCGCGACGCCGATGAGCTCCTGGCATACCCCGTCGTGGAGGTCGAAACCGACCCGCTTGCGCTCCTCCTCGCGGACGGCGGCCTGGCGCTGCGCGAGGAGCCGCAGCTTCTCCTGGCTCTGCCGGAGCTCCTCGAGCGACGACCGCAGCGCATCCGCGGCCGCCCGCCGCTCCGTCACGTCGAAGCCGACCGACTGCAGCTCGATCGGCGCGCCGCGCTCGTCGAAGATCAGCATCCCTTCCCATTGGAACCAACGGACCTCGCCGCCGATGGGAATCCGGCACTCCATGCAGGCGCGGTGTGGCGGCTCGAGCTCGCGTGCGAGCGTGGCGCGCACGGCCTCGCGGTCCTCCGCGTCGACCCACTCCAGGACGTCGCGTCCGAGCATGGCCTCGCGCGGCAGTCCGATCAGGCGCCAACCGTAGTCGTTCACGAACGTAATGCGGTGATCGAGATCGAGGCGCAGCACGACCGCCCCCTGCGACTCGACGAGGCTGCGATAGCGGGCCTCGCTGACGCGCAGGCCCTCCTCCGCTTCGTGAGCTTGGGTGACGTCGCGGCCGATGCCCTGAAGCTCGATCACCGTGCCGTCCTCGGCGAAGATGCCGCAGCCCTCCCACTCCATCCAGCGCAGGCCCTCGACCGTCTCCTGCCGGATCTCGGTCCGGAGCCGGTGGGGCGGCCGGGCGAGGGCCCGCAGCGCTTCGGCCGTGCGCGCCTGGTCGCTCGGCAGGATGCGCGGCAGGACGCTCTGGCCGAGCGCCTCCGCGCGCCCGCGACCGAACTTCGCGCACCAGGCATCGTTCACGAAGGTGAGGTTGCCGGCGAGATCCATCCGCACGATCAGGTCCTGGGAAAGCTCGACCAGGCCGCGATAGCGCGCCTCGCTGTCGCGCAGCGCGTTCTCGGCGAGCTTCCGCTCAGTGACGTCGACGACCTGGGAGACGAAGTAACGCGGCCTGCCATCCGAGTCGTGGACGAGGCAGCTCTGATAGGTGCCCCAGACCAGGGATCCGTCGGGCCGGACGTAGCGCGACTCGCCCTGGATCGTTCCCTCCCCGCCCGCGAGCGCCGCCTCGACGCGAGCGCGCGTCCCGGGGAGGTCGTCGGGGTGCACGATGTCGGGGGCCGTGAGCCGCGCGAGCGCCGCAACCGAGCGTCCGAGCATCCGCGCGAGCGCGCGGTTCACCTGGAGCAGCTCGCCCCCCGGCGCGATCAGCGCCATGCCGATCGGCGCTTCGTCGAAGATCGTCTGCAAGCGGGTCTGGCTGTCGCGCAGCGCCGCCTCGCGCTCGCGCTGGGCGGTGACGTCGACCACCTGCGTGATGATGATCTCGACGCTCCCATCCGCGTGGCGCTGCACGCTGCTCCGCACCTCGAGCGAGAGCACCCGGCCGTCTCGGCTGAGCGCGCGCCGCTCCACCCTGACATCGTCGACCTCGCCCCCGACTACGCGCGCCCGCATGCGCTCGCTCGCCGGCCGGTCCTCGGGATGGATGAGCTCCGTCACGACCCGCCCGAGAAGCTCCTCCTCGCTGTATCCCAGCATCGCGCAGACGGCGCGGTTCGCCCGCTCGATCCGGCCCTGGCCATCGAGCAGGAGGATCCCGAGCGGCGCGTGCTCGAAGGCGCGCCGGAACCCTTCCTCGCTCCGTCGGAACTTCTCCTCGGCGCGGCGCCGGACGGTCACGCGGCGCGCCCTCGGGAGGCGGAAGTCGGACGTGCGGCCGGCATGGGGGAGCCCTTCCAGGGGCGCCGGATTGTGCCCTCGGGGCGGGGCGGCGGTCAACGATCCCAAGCGATCCCAAGCGACCCTCGCCGGGGGCGGGCGATGCCATGGACGGGACGCAGCGGCCTCCACGGCGGAGGAGTCGCGACGCATCCTCATCGGCGCATCGCTCCGCGTAGCTGGGTCCACCGGTGGGAGCTCCGCCCGGCGCGCAAACGTCCGGGCGGTCGCTACATCCGGAACACGCCGTACCCGGTCGCTCCTTCGATGGCGTCGTTGTGGACCGCCGAGAGCGTGATGCCGAGCACGGTTCGCGTGTCGCGAGGGTCGATGATGCCGTCGTCCCACATCCGCGCGGTCGCGAAGAAGGCGTAGCTCTCCTTTTCGATCTGCCCCTGCACCATCTGCCTGATCATGGCGTCCTCCTGCTCGTCGAAGGGCTGCCCGGCGCGCTCGGCGGCCTGGCGACGGACGATCGAGAGGACGCCGGCCAGCTGCTCGGGGCCCATGACCGCAATCCGGTGGTTCGGCCAGCTGAAGACGAAACGCGGATCGTAGGCCCGGCCGGCCATGCCGTAGTTCCCGGCGCCGTAGCTGGCACCCACCATGATCGTGAGGTGCGGGACCGTCGAGTTCGACACCGCGTTGATGAGCTTGGCGCCGTCCTTGATGATGCCGCCCTGCTCGTAGCGGCTGCCGACCATGAAGCCCGTGATGTTCTGGAGGAAGATGATGGGCGTGTTGGTCGAATTGCAGAGCTGGATGAACTGGGCGCCCTTCTCGCTCGACTCGGAGAAGAGGATGCCGTTGTTGGCGAGGATGCCGACCGGGTAGCCGTGGACGTGGGCGTACCCGGTGACGAGCGTGGTGCCGTAGGTCGGCTTGAACTCGTGGAAGCGCGAGCCGTCGACGATGCGGGCGACGATCTCCTTCACGTCGAACGGCTTCCGGACGTCGATGCTCGCCAGGCCGAGCATCTCGTCGGGGTCGTAAAGCGGCTCCTCGACGGGGACGCGCTTCGACCAGCCGAGCTTCTTCCAGTTGAGCTGCGCCACGATCTCCCGGCCGAGACGGATGGCGTCGCGCTCGTCCTGCGCGAGGTAGTCGGACACTCCGGAGACCCGGCTGTGCATGTCGGCACCGCCGAGCGTCTCCTCGTCGACGTCCTCGTGGATCGCCATCTTCACGAGCGGCGGTCCGCCGAGGAACACCTTCGCGCCGTTCTTCACCATGACGACGTAGTCGGACATCCCGGGAACGTAGGCGCCACCAGCGGTCGACGAGCCGAAGACGAGGCAGATCGTCGGGATGCGCTCGCGCGAGCGGCGGGTGAGCTCACGAAAGCCGCGGCCGCCCGGCACGAAGATCGTCGACTGGAACGGCAGGTCGGCGCCGCCCGACTCGGTGAGGTTGATGATCGGCATCCGGTTCTGCGCGCAGATCTCCATGGTGCGGCCGGTCTTGAGCGCGCCGTAGGGATTGATCGACCCGCCCTTGATGGTCGGCTCGTTGGCCGTGATGACGCACTCGACGCCCGACACGACGCCGATGCCCGACACGACGCTGCCGCCGAGCGCGAACTCGGTGTCCCAGGCGCAAAGCGGTGCGATCTCGAGGAACGGCGAGTCGCGGTCGAGCAGCAGCTCGATGCGCTCGCGCGCCATCAGCTTCCCGCGCTCCAGGTGACGCTTCACATATTTCGGACCGCCGCCCTCGCGCGCGAGGGCGAGCTGCTCGTTCAGGAGCTTGATCTGCTCGAGGAACCCCTCGCGGTTCCGGCGATAGGTCTCGGACCTGGTGTCGACGTTGGTGCGCAGGACTTCCATGGGGCGGGGAGTCTTTAGCGGGATCGCCCGGACCTTGCCAACATGAGGAACGCGCCCATCCGGCGCCGCGCCGCCCGCAGACCGGTGGAGATGCGCCGCCGGATGGGCGCCCGCTCCGTTGCCTTTCCGACCTGGCCGCGGCATGGTCGCCACGCGGAGGGTTCCACGTGCCGGTCTACGAATACGTCTGTCGCGGGTGTCGTCATGGGTTCGAGACCTTGGTGCTCGGGAGCGACGTGCCGACCTGTCCGCAATGCCGCGCGACCGATCTGCAGCGCGTCCTCTCGGTGGCGGCCATCGGCCGGAGCGCGAGCGCGACCTCGAGCCCCGCACCCGCAATGGGCGGCGGATGCGGCAGCTGCGGCGATCCGCGCGGGCCGGGCGCGTGCGCGCTGGACTGACCGTTCAGGTCGAGGACGGCCGCACCTTCGTCCGCTGCCTCGTCACGCGCCTCGAGACCGACGGCGTCGCCGCGAGGCGCCGCCTCATCACGACTCCGTAGCGGAGCTCCATCTCTGGTCCCCAGGAGAGCGCGCCCATGATCCTCGATCGCTTCGCGATGACCGGGAAGGTCGCCATCGTGACCGGCGCGAGCGCCGGCATCGGCCACGGCAGCGCGCTCGCCCTCGCCGAGGCCGGAGCCCACGTCGTTCTCGCCGCCCGGACGGCCGACCGCCTCGAGCGTGCGGCGCACGAGATCCGCAAGACCGGCGCCGAGGCGCTCGCCCTCGCGACCGACGTCAACGACGCGGCCCAGCTCGCGCGTCTCGTCGACGCGGCGCTGAACGCCTTCGGCCGCATCGACGTCCTCGTGAACAACGCGGGCGGCACGGCGCCGAGCCCGGCGCTCCACCTGAGCCTGCAGGATCTGGAAGCGGCCTTCCATTTCAACGTCGGCACGGCCTTCCAGCTGAGCAAGCTCTGCGCGCCGCACCTCGCGAAGAACGGCGGCGCCATCGTGAACATCTCGAGCGCCATGTCGTACATGGTCGACCCAGGGTTCGTCGCGTACGGCACCGCGAAGGCGGCGCTCTCGCACATGACCCGCCTCCTCGCCTGCGAGTGGGCGCCGAAGATCCGGGTGAACGCGCTCGCCGTCGGCGCCACGGTGACCGAGGCGCTCGGCATGTTCCTGAACGCCATGCCCGAGATGCGGAGGCAGATGACCGATCTCACGCCGATGGCGCGGCTCGGGACGCCGGAGGACATCGCGCTCGCCGTGCTCTACCTGTCGGCGCCGGCGGGAAGCTGGATCACCGGCAAGGTCTTCGAGGTGGACGGCGGCACCGTCGCGTCGAACTGGCCGATCAAGATGGCGAGCGGGCTCTGACAGGGAGCCCCGGAAGGATCCGAAGATCCCGCGGCGCTGAGCGCATCGACGGATTGCGCCCGGACTTGTTTGCGATCGAAGGGCTCGACTATAGCTCGAACTCGCCCGTGTGCAGCGGGACATCTCTTCTCGGGAGGGTCGATTCATGAAGATCACGGGACGAATCGCGGCGCTGATCGCGAGCGCGCTGTTCTTGGCGACGAGCGCTTCCGCCCAGACCTGCGGCGACGCCGACGGCAACGGCGCCGTGACGGTCACCGACGGCGTGCAGGTGCTGCGAAGCGCGGCCGGCCTGTCGTCGACGTGCTCCGCGCGGGCCGCGAGCTGTGACGTCGACGGCAGCGGCAGCGCGACCGTGAGCGACGGGGTGAACGTGCTCCGCAAAGCCGCCGACATCGACATCACGGAGAATTGTCCCGGAGGGGGCGACGATACCGCCGACGTGGCGCAGGTGACCGACGTTCTCGTGGCCTTCCTCTCGCTGGGCTTGCAGGAGGTTCCGAACGTCGGCATCTCGTCCGCGGACGCCGTCCGACCCGCGGCCACCGAAGACTGCGAGGACGGCGGGTCGCGGACCACGACGCAACAGGGCATCGGAGTCCGCGTGACGTTCGATGCGTGCAAGGTGAGCGAGCCCGGCCTCGGCGGCTTCCAGTTCGACGGCGAGATCGGAGTCGCCATCGCCTTCCCGACGGCGACGGTGACGTTCGAGTTCCGCATCACCGACCTCGCGAATCAGCGCCTGGTCGACTTCGATGGCGCGCTCGGCGCTCAAGCGCGTTCCGGCGGCGGTTTCGTCCTCGACGGCGGCCCGCTCTCCGTCCGCGGTCCGAACGAGGGCCCGGAGATCTTCCAGGTGACGCTCGACGACGTGGCGGTCGACGGCGACGGGCGCATCCTCTCGGGATCCGCGGAGGCCGAGGACACCAGCGACAGCTTCGAGCTCGAGACCGCGGAGATCGAGGTGGAGGGCGGCGGCTCCACCGCCTCCGTCCACGTCGTCCGGGACGACGGCAGCGAGCGGGACTACCAGCTCGACCTCGATACCGGCGAGCTGACGCCGGTCGACTGACCTTCCGGGGCCCCGGCCGCGTCCGCTACCACGGGAAGCGGAACGCACGCGGCCGGGACGCCCTCCCGCGCGCGGCGGGGCAACCGTGACGAGCGCCCGCGCGATTGCTACGCTCCCACGATGGCCATCTACGTCGCGCGCCACGGCGAGACCGAGCTCAACGCTCGTCGAATCTTTCAACGGCCGACGACCCCCCTCTCCGAGCGCGGCCGCCGTCAGGCGTCGCAGCTCGCGATCCGCATGACGCCGCTCGGCATCGCGCGTGTCGTGACGAGCGATCTCGCGCGCGCGGTCGAGACCGCGGAGGCGGTGGCCGCAGCGACGGGCGCGCCGCTCGTCGCGGATCCGTTGCTGCGCGAGCGGGACTTCGGCGACATCCGCGGGATGCCGTACGACGCGATCGGCGTCGACCCGTTCGGCGCCGCATACGCGCCTCCGAACGGCGAGACGTGGAGCGTCTTCTACGCGCGCGTCGCCGAAGCCTGGCGCCGCGTGGTGGGGCTCGCCGCGGCGACCGAGGGCCACGTCGTCGTCGTCACCCACGGACTGGTCTGCCGAGCCCTCGTCGAGCGCCACCTCGCCCTCGCCGCCGGCACGACGGCGCCGGCACTCTGGGGCAACACCGCGCTCACGGAGGTCGAGACGGGCCCGCCGTGGACCGTACGCCTCCTCGCCTGCACCGCGCACCTCGACGATGACGGGTGGCCGCCCGCTCCGGGCGCGGTGTGATCCGTTTAGGCGCGCGCCGCGTCCGGAACGTCCGCCCCGAAGCCGCCGTCATCGGACGGGTCGCCGGCGCACTTCATGGCGTCGGACGCCTCTCGAGGACGATCGCGTCGTCGAAGGCCGCTTGCCAGTGGCCGAACCACGTGCAGCCGAGGGCCCGCCGCGGGAAGCCGAGCGCCCGCAGCTCGTCCGCCATCGGGTGCGTCCCGAGCGCCACGGTCGCGCCCCCGAGGCGGAACCCGACTCCCTCCGCGCGCATCCGCGACGGGGTCTTGAAGAGGCTTCCGTCGCGCCAGGCGTACGCATCCTGCGGGATCTCGGCGAGCGTCCGCGTCCCGCCGCGAGGCATCGCGAGGGTCAGCACGTGGGCGCCGTCGGCCGCGAGCCGGCACACGCGCTGGTCGCCGACGTCCTCGAACGCGATCTCGTCGACGGTCTTCGGGAAGCCCCAGATGTCGCGTCCCGCATCGCGCGAGAAGCTCGTCGTGACCGGCAGGCGGTGGACGTAGGCTCCGAGCGTGCCCCGCCGCGACGCCGCCACCAGCCCGAGGAGCGGCCACGGCCGCGTCGCTCCGTAGGTCACCAGGAAGTTGACGCCGAGCTCGTTGTAGCTGCCGAGGTCGTTCTCCTTGTACTCGACCGCGGCGAGCACGCAGATCGCCCATCCCGGCAGCCACTCCGCGGGATGGAGCCGCGGGGTCGGCAGGAGACGTCGTACGTCGGCCGAGCGGACCGGGAACATCGCCGACATCGCGACCGCGTCGCGGACGACCACCGGGATGCGCACCGCGCGCCCCTGCACGAGGTGGGTCGGCGGCGCCGAGTCCGCCGCCGGTGCGCCCGTCATCGCCATCGACAGCGAAGTAGCACGTGTTTCACTTTTCGACGCAAGCCGGCCCGGTCACGTCTGGCCCCAGGACGGTCCCGCCAGCATCCCGCCGTCGACGAGCAGCTCCGCGCCCGTGCAGTAGGACGCTTCGTCCGACGCGAGGAACAGCGCCGCGCGCGCCACCTCGTCCGGGCGGCCGATACGCGGGATCGGGATGCCGGCGAAGACGTCGGGTATGTCGACGCTCCCGAAGTCGTCGCCCCGGCCCATGGCGGTATCGACGGCGCCGGGACAGATGACGTTCACCCGGATCTTGAGCGAGCCGAGCTCGATCGCCGCCGTCTTGGTGAGGCCACGGATCGCGAATTTGCTCGACACGTACGCGGACAGCCCGGCGATGCCCTGGAGCCCGCCCGTCGACGCGATGTTCACGATCGCCCCGCCGCCCTTCGCCGCCATGGGCGGAATGACGGCCCGCATTCCGAGGAAGCACCCGAACTGATTCACCTCGATGACCCGCCGGTACTCGTCGAGCGACATCGCCGCAATCGGCGCGACCCGCAGGATGCCCGCGTTGTTCACGAGCACGTCGGGCGGGCCGAAGCGTTCCGTCGCGGCGGCCACGAAGCGCGTCCAGCTCTCCTCGCTGCCGACGTCGTGGTGGCAGTAGAGCGCCGCGTCGCCGATGGCGGCGGCGACGCGGCGTCCGTCGTCGTCGAGCACGTCGCCGAGCACCACCTTCGCGCCCTCGGCGGCGAAGAGGCGCGCTTCGGCCTCACCCTGTCCGCGCGCCGCGCCCGTGACGAGCGCGATCTTCCCTGCGAGCCGCCCGCCGGCGCGCGCATCGTGATCCGTCATGGCTCGGCGCTTTACGAAGCGCGCGCCGCGCTTGTCAAGCAAGCGTCCGCGTTGCGGTGTGATGCGCCGCTGGTTGACCGCGCGTGGCGCTCGGTGCACTCTCGCGCGAACGACCCCACGTCACGTCGGAGGAAGCAATGCGCATCATCGTCGATCACGATCTCTGCGAGGGCAACGCCGTCTGCGTACGCGCCGCTCCCGAAATCTTCGCCGTCGGCGACGACGATCAGGCCCGCGTCCTCGTAGAGCATCCGCCCGCGTCGCAGCGCGCCAATGTCGAGGCCGCGGTCGCGCGCTGTCCGCGGCAGGCGCTCGCGCTTCGAGAAGACTGACCTCGTACTGCACCGGCGTTCACGTCACGCACGCCGAGGTCGACGAGCGCCCCTCCGACTCGAGCTTCGCGCGGGTCGCCGTCAGTGCGGGACGCCGCCCGGATGGAGCTTCGGACAGGCGACGCCGATCCGACGGAACATCTCCCACATCCAGAGGACGGCGGGGTGGAAGAGCGGCTTCCCGCTGGTCATGAAGGCGCAGCTCACCTCGCGCTCCGGGTCGGCCCACGCGACGACGTTGGTGAGTCCGAGATGACCGAACGCGTGGCTGGTGTCGGGGCCGTAGAAGCTCAGGTAGTCGCCGCCGAGCATGAAGCCCGCGCCGTAGCGAAGCGGGAGGCCGAGCGTGAAGTCGAACTCGAGGTAGCTCTGCTCTCCGGTCGCCCGGCGGACGGTGCGCGGCTCCATGACGCGCACGCCGCGCAGCTCGCCGCCCCGCAGCAGCATCTCGTAGAAGCGGCACAGCTCGTCCGCCGTCGCGACCATGCTGGCGGCCGGGAGGATGCCGCAGAGGAAGCGCGGGTCGTTCGAGAGCTCGACGGCGCGCTCGAAGTCGACCCCGAGCGTGCGGCGGAGGATCAGGGACACCGGCGGCAATACGGGAAAGCCGGTGAAGTAGTTCGTCGCGACATGACCGAGGTCGCTCTGGTCGATGCCGTAGCGCATCCAGCGGAAGCCGAGCGGGCGGCGGATGGCGTCGTCGTGCACGGAACGGATACTGCCGCCGGTCACGCGCCGCACGATCTCGCCCAGGATGAATCCGCCCGTGATCGCGTGGTACGCGAGCTGGCGCCCCGGGCGCGAGCTCAACGGCATCGCGGTCAGCACCTCCAGCACGCGATCCGGATCGGCGAGCAGGTCGAGATCCATCGCGTCCGGCGGCGGGCTCGGGAGGCCGGCGCGGTGCGCGAGCACATGCCGGATCGTGATCCAGCGCTTCGACTCGACGCCGAACTCCGGGATGTACTCGCAGACCCGGTCGTCGATGCGGAGCAGGTTGCGCTCGTCGAGGAGGTGGACGACCATGGCCGTCACCGCCTTGGTCGCCGACATCATCCCGAAGGGCGTGTCCGGGG
>JADLHM010000053.1 GCA_020848745.1 Deltaproteobacteria bacterium
TCATCTCCTGGCTCGCGATCTGCTGGAAGCCCGCGTGGCCGCCGCCGCCGTACTCCTTCGGGTAGTCGCAGCCGATGAGGCCGGCGTCGTAGCACTTCTTCTCCCAGGCACAGAGGTAGCGCCGCTGTTCCTCGGTCATGACCTCGATCGGGCTGAGCGGCAGGCGGAAGCTCGGCGCGGCGGGCCGGTTCTCGGCGAGCCAGCGGCGGCAATACTCGCGGAACTCTTCATGCTCGGTCATGGACGCTCCTTCGGCAATGGGATCACGGCGCGCGAGGCGTGTGGGCAGGGACGGGATCGCGGCCGGCCGGGAATGTGGCACGAGCCCTCCAACGCGGCAAGAGGTGCACGATCGTGCACCAGCAGCGGGGAGTCTGCCGTCGACTTTCGTTGTCGCGCCCGGCTCCCGCGCGTCAGCCGACGTCAGTTCGGGTCCGAGCCGCTCGACGTCGTGAAGCCGGCCGAGCGTTCAAGACGCCGTCGCGGCGAGCGATCTGCCCGGGCAGCCGGAGCAGAGGCGCACGGCGTGACTCAGCCTCCGTCACGCTCGCGGACGCCGCCGGGGCTCTCGGGCGGCGGAGACGTCGGCACCTTGCCGCGTCCGGTCGGCTCACAATCGGCGTACGGCTCTGGCCGCGCGCCGGACGTGTCGCAGCCGGCGACGCAGCGCTCGGCGACGTCGTCACAGCGGTTCTCGACGGTCATCGCGTTGCCGGCGCCGTCTTCGCAGCGTCCCACGCACGCGACCCGCTCCGCGCGCGCCGGCGAGTCGCCGGCGCCGACGACGAGCACGGCGAGGAACGCCGCGATGGCCCCGCTGCGGATGGGCGCGGTCACTTCGGTGGACAACGTACCGCCCCGTAGTTACTGGACGTCTGGTTGGAGCTGTCGCGGGCCTGGATCGTGTAGTTGTACACGGCGCCATACAGGTAGCCCGGGCTCGGCGACGGTTCGGGATCCGGCGAGGTCCCCGCCTTGCCGCACGGCACTTTGATGCTGTCGCCGATCATGTCGTGGGGAACGTACATCGACGTCTGGAAGAACCCGGTCACGTGGTAGACGAGCTTCTGCTCGCCCCCCTGCGGTCCCACCAGAACGCGCATGGAGACCATGTAGGCCGGCGATGCACTCACCGACAGGTAATACCAGCTGATCGCGCACTCGTTTTTCTTGATTTTGCGGCAGATCGCCGAAGGTGAGTCGATGAAGCCTATGGCGTACGCGGATGCGGAAGCGACCAGACAGGCCACTACGGCGGCAAGCGCCGCCACGAATCCTCGCGTCATGGCTCCGCCCTCCTTCAGATCCCCATGCGGCGCGCGAGCGCGTCGACGCTGTCGAGCAGCTCCGAGCCGTCGGGCACGGCGCCCCGCGGCGTCACGTGATCCACGACCTCGGGCATGAGCCGTTCGAGCCCGCGGGACGCGTCCGCCTCGCTGAGTCCGGCTTGCCGCGCGATCTCGGCGAGGCCGCCGCGTCCGAAGATCTGCTCGAGCGCTCCCGACGGCAGGGCCTGGTTCTCGCCGCCGCCGACCCACGAACGCGCCTGCTCGCCGAAGCCCGCGCGCTGCACCGCCTCGAGGAGCCCGCCGAGACCGCCCGCGCCGCCGGCGCCGCCGAGGATCTGTCCGAGGACGTCGCCGAGCCCGCCCGCGCTCGCGCGGCCGAAGCCCGCGGACGGCTCGCTCCCGCCGCGGCGATTGCCGAGCATGGCGAGCACGACCGGCATGAGCGCGACCAGGATGCGGCTCATGTCGGGGCCGCCCGCGGCATCCGCGCGGGTCTGCCGGCTCGCCGTCGCCGGACCGGCGGTCAACTGACCGAGCAAATCGTCGAGCAAGCCCATGGGGCGGCCTCCTTCGGTGC
The DNA here is from genome assembly GCA_020848745.1 of Deltaproteobacteria bacterium. NCBI lineage: Bacteria > Pseudomonadati > Myxococcota > Myxococcia > Deltaproteobacteria bacterium. The sequence goes on from JADLHM010000053.1 coordinate 1,867, forward strand.
GTCGCTGCCGGCACCCTACGCCCCGCGCGCGTCCGCGCGCAACCGGGGCTTGCTTTGACACGCGTGCGAGGCCTCCGCTACGAGCCGCGCGGAGCCGACGATGTTGAGCCCGTACCGCGTCCTGGACCTCACCCGCAGCCGCGGCCACCTCTGCGGCCAGATCCTCGGCGACCTCGGCGCGGACGTAGTGCAGGTCGAGCCGCCCGGCGGCGCGCCGACGCGGCGCCGCGGCCCCTACGTCGACGACGTGCCGCACCCCGACCGCTCACTCGAATGGTGGGCGGTCTCGCGCAACAAGCGCGGCGTCACCCTCGATCTCGAGCGCGCGCGTGGCCGCGAGCTGCTGCGCCGTATGGTCGCGACCGCCGACTTCCTGATCGAGTCGGAGACCCCCGGGATCCAGGCGGCGCGTGGGCTCGACTACGACGCGCTCGCCGCCGTGAATCCCCGACTCGTCTACGTCTCGATCACGCCGTTCGGACAGACCGGCCCGAAGGCGACGTGGGCCGACAGCGACCTCGTCCTGCTCGCGGCGGGCGGGCCGCTGCGGCTGGCCGGCGACGAGGACCGCGCGCCGCTCCGGGTCGGCGTGCCGCAGGCCTACGCCCACGCGGCCGCCGAAGCGGCCGGCGCGGCGCTCGTCGCGCACCACGAGCGCGCGCGTTCGGGACGCGGCCAGCACGTCGACGTGTCGGCGCAGCAGGCGGTGACCCTCGCGACGCAGTCCTATCTCCTGAGCTCGGCGATCGGATTCCCCGACGCCCGACGCATCTCCGGCGGCGTCGGCATGGGACCGCTCTCGGTCCGCTTCGTCCACCCGGCCTCCGACGGACACGTCTCGATCACGTTCCTCTTCGGCTCGTCGGTCGGACCGTTCACGCGCCGCCTCATGCACTGGATCGCCGACGAAGGCGGCTGCGACGCCGCGACCCGCGACAAGGACTGGATCCGCTTCTTCGACCAGATGTTCTCGGGCGAGGAGTCGTTCGCCGAGGTCGTCCGCGTGCAGGCGCTGGTGGCGGCGTTCACCCGCACGAAGACGAAGGCGGAGCTGCTGCGCGCGGCGGTCGAGCGCGACCTGCTGATCGCGCCGGTCGCGACGACGCGCGAGGTCGTCGAAAGCGCGCAGCTCGCCGCCCGCGACTACTGGCGGGAGCTCGATCATCCCGAGCTCGGCCGCACCGTGCGCTACCCCGGACCGTTCGCACGCGCCTCGGCGACGCCGCTCCGCCATCGCCGCCGGCCGCCCACCGTGGGCGAGCACAACCGCGAGATCCTGGGCGGCGAGCTCGGCCTCGACGACGCCGACCTCGCCCGCCTCGCGGCCGAAGGAGTGATCTGATGTCCGAGGCCGCGCTCGCCGACGTCAAGGTGCTCGACCTCATGTGGGCGATCGCCGGCCCGGCCGCGACACGCATGCTCGCCGACTACGGCGCGACCGTGGTGCGCGTCGAGTCGACGACGCGCACCGACATCTGCCGCACGGTGGCGCCGTTTCACGAGCTGCCCCCCGAGCCCGAGAGCGCCGTCGTCTTCCACAACATGAACGCCGGGAAGCGCATGATCACCCTCGACCTCGCAACACCCGCCGGGCGCGAGGTTCTGCTCGACCTGGTGCGCTGGGCCGACGTCGTGACCGAGGCCTACAGCGCCGGCACGATGCGGACGCTCGGCTTCGACTACGAGGCGCTGCGCGCGGTGAACCCCTCGCTCATCATGCTGAGCACGTGCCTCATGGGACAGACGGGGCCGCTCGCCAGCTACGCGGGCTTCGGGAATCTCGCCCACTCGATCACCGGCTTTGGTGCGCTCTGCGGCTGGCCCGATCGCGCGCCCGCCGGGCCCTTCGGAGCGTACACCGACTACATCGCGCCGCGCTTCAGCGCGGCCGCGATCCTCGCCGCCCTCGACCACCGTCGGCGGACCGGCGAAGGCCAGCACATCGACCTCGCGCAGGCCGAGGCCGCGATCCACTTCCTCGGGCCCGCGATGCTCGACTACACGGTGAACGGCCGCGTCTGGGCGGCGGCCGGCAACGCCGACCGCGATGCGGTCCCGCACGGCGTCTACCCCGCGGCCGGCGACGATCGCTGGGTCGCGATCGCGGTGCGCGACGACGCCGAGTTCGCGGCGCTCGCCGCAGTGCTCGGGGACCCCGCGCTCACGCGCGATCCGCGCTTCGCGACGGCCGAGGCGCGCCACGCCCACGTCGAGGCGCTCGACGCCGTCGTCGCCGCATGGACCACCGCCCGCGACCCGCACGAGGCGGAGGCCGCACTCCAGGCGGCCGGCGTGCCGGCAGCGGTCGTCGCAGGCAGCGCCGACCTCTGCGCCGATCCCCAGCTCGTGCACCGCGAGCACGTCCGTTGGCTCACGCATCCGACGTACGGCACGACGCCGGTCGAGAACGCGCGCTCGCGCCTGTCGCGCACGCCGGCCGCCGTCGCGGGAGCGGCGCCGACCCTCGGCCGCGACAACCACGAGGTCCTCGAGGCGATCCTCGGCTACGACGCGGACCGCATCACGGACCTCGTCGCCGCCGGTGCGCTCGGATGACGGACCGCGGGTGGCGTGAACCTTGCCGCCGCCCCCGCGATCCTGCCGGACGGTCGCCTCGCTTCGCGGGCCCGCCGTGACCGATCACCGGCGCGACGGGCCGCACGCCCGGTCGCTCCCGCTGAGCCGCCGCCGGCGCACGGCCTCGCGGTGAGCGTCGCCGAGCGCCTCGCCGCCGCGATCGCACGTCGCGGGCCGCTGCTCGCGCGCCTCGCGGCGGAGGACACCGACTGCGTCCGCCTGCTCCACGGCGTCGCCGAGGGAGCGCCCGGCATCACGATCGATCGCTACGGACCGATCCTGCTCGTGCAGACGTGGCGCGCGCCCCTCGCCGCGGGCGAGCTCGACGCGCTCGTCGCGGTCGCGCGCGACGCGCTCGGCGTCGCGCTCACGCCGTGCTGGAACCATCGCGGCGAGGGACCGGGAGGCTCCGCGCGCGCGGACCAAGCGCTCGTCGCGCCGATCGCGCACGAGCTCGGGCTCGCGTACGACGTGCGGCCGCGGCATCGCGGGCAGGATCCGCTCCTCTTCCTCGACCTCCGCGTCGGACGGCGCTGGGTGAAGGGGGCGAGCGCGGACCGGAGTGTGCTGAACCTCTTCGCCTACACGTGCGGCATGGGGGTCGCGGCGCTCGCCGGCGGCGCGCGCGAGGTGGTGAACGTCGACTTCGCGCGCTCGGCGCTGGCGGTCGGACGCGCCAACGCCGAACGCAACGTCGACGACCCGGCGACGCTCGCGGAGCGTTTCGTCACGATCACCGACGACGTCATCCCGGTCGTGCGGCAGCTCGCCGGTCTCACGCTGCCGACGCGCGGCAAGCGCGCCCGGGCGTTCACGCGCCGGGCGCCGCGGCGCTTCGATCTCGTCGTGCTCGACCCGCCGCGCTGGGCGAAGGGAAAGTTCGGCGCGGTCGACGTGGTGCGCGACTACGCGTCGCTCTTCAAACCGGCGCTCCTCGCGACGGCGCCCGGCGGCACCGTCCTCGCGACCAACCACGTGCCCGAGGTCGGGCGCGAGGTCTGGCTCGCCGCGCTCGAGCGCTCGGCGGCGAAGGCGGGCCGTCCGCTCGCGGCGCTCGACGTGCTGACGCCGGAAGAGGATTTCCCGTCGCCGGACGAGCGGCACCCCCTCAAGATCGCGCTCGCGCGCGCCCCGTAAGAGCGCGCGCGGCCGCGCGCACGTTTCGATACCTGGCGCGGAAGCGCCGCACCGGCGGCGTCTCCGCGTCGAGGAAATCCTCGAACGCGAGCTCGGAGAGTCCGAGCCGGCGAAACGCGTCGAGCTCGCGGCGCAGGAGCGGCCACGGCATCACCCCTGCGGGATCACCGGCGTCGCGGCCGCGCGCGATCACCAGCAGCTCGCCGCCCGGCGCGACGAAGCGCGCGAGGTTCGCGATCGCCCGCGCCCGGGCGGCGGGCGGCAGCACCTGGAGCGTGTACGACTCGAGGACGACGTCGAAGGCCGCATCCCAGGCGCGCGGCGGCGTGAGTACGTCGGCGACCGTCCAGCGCACGACGCTCCCGGGAAAACGGCGTCGACACCACGCAACCGCGGTCGGCGACACGTCGAAGGCGGTGACGGAGAACCCGCGGCGGGCGAGCTCCTCGGCGTCGTCGCCGAGGCCGCAACCGACCTTCAGCGCGCGCCGGCCGCCGCCCGCGACGTGCTCGCGATCGAGCCACGCCGTGAGGTTCGGATTGGGCGCGAGGTCGGCCCACGGGATGCCGCCGGCGTCGCCGTCGGCCCGCCGATAGAGCGTCTCGAACCAGCCGGTCGCGTCTCCCTGCGCGAGCGACTCGCGGGCGAGGTCGCCGGCCTCGCGTCTGACTTCGCTTTCGTCGCACGCGCTGCTCATGCGCACCTCGCGGAGGGATCGGTGGGGTCACGGCCAGTTGGTCAAAGGCGCGGCGGCGGGTCAAGACGA